>CAZWTU010000028.1:0-19486 GCA_964637035.1 uncultured Tissierellaceae bacterium | reverse complement strand
CAAAATATAAACTTTGTTTAAATTTAATCCCACAGACCACTGGATAAGCCATAGTCCAAAAAAACTAACCAGGAATCTAAGGGTATATAAAATTCTAAAATCCAATTTTCACCCAATACCCCTAGAAAGCCCTATAGATAACAATATGAAACAATTCACCATCCAATTATTGATGATACACGGCTAACCCATGGAAATAATTAAAATAATTTTTCATGAGATTACCCGCTCCAATATGTTTTGTATTGTATAAGGTGCTTTAAAGTGATATACTATATTTTAAAATAATAGGAGTGGTTATATGAAATATATGGAGAATCTAGGTAAGCTTCTTAAAAAATCAGAAATGGAACTTTCAGTGGCTTCAACGGATAAAAAAGACAAATCCCTAGAAAAGGTAGCTGAAAGTATAGATAGTATGAGGGAATATATATTAGAAGAAAATTTTAAAGATATAAGGATAGCAGAAAAAACCAATATGAAAGATAGCTTAGTGGATAGATTAAGGCTTGATGTGGATAAAATAGATGGCATAATTGAAAGTATACACACTGTTATAAATTTGAAAGACCCTGTTTGGAGTAGTAAATGAATATGGCATACCACTACTCATAGCAAATGGTAGAAAAAGTGATATCATATATAAATTAATGGATGGTACTGAAACAGGAACCGAATTTCAAGTCTAACAATATGAGTGACGAAACTTCAAAAATGTAATCTTTACAATTATCAATAATAAGTATATAATATGATGTAATAAAACCTGGATAAGGAAATATTTTAAAAGACCCTAAAATTTTGCAAAGACATTATTGGATTTAGGCCGGAACATGCTTATTTTTTATAGTCAGGGGCATATCTAGATTCGTGATGTATTTCATTTACTTATATTTACAATTATAAGTAAATTAATTTGCAATGTAGAGTACTCTCATCCCTAGGCATTTTTAGGTATGGGAGCTTTTTATTATACAAAAATATAGGAAGGGGGTAAAGCCACACAAATAATTAGTATATTAGTATAAATAAATTAAAATGGGGGTTTATAATGAAGAATCAAACTAAACAAAAATATTCAATGAAGGATTATTTAAGATTCATAATACCGTCCCTAATAGGAGTATTATTGTTAATGTTTCCATTTAAATATGATGGAGATACTACAATTCTTGTTGCTTTATTAGCCGGAATGATAACTGACCTTATAGGAAATTCACTGCCTTTGATTATTACACTTTTAATAACGGCTACTGGCATATTGACCTTGGTTAGCAAGGCAAGGGGGCCACAATCTACTGAAGAAGATAGTTTTTTCAACCAACTATTTAATGTATCAGTTTTTTGGACTATAGTTAGGATAGTTGGAGTAATATTAGCCTTCCTAGTGTTTTTTGAAATTGGACCTGAATGGATTTGGTCAGAAGATACTGGCGGTCTAATATTAAATGATTTAATACTTGGTTTATTTGCAATCTTTTTATTTGCAGGATTTTTATTACCTTTCTTAACAGATTTCGGATTATTAGAATTTATCGGTTCACTTTTAACTCCATTAATGAGGCCAGTTTTCAAACTGCCAGGCAGGTCATCCATAGATGCTATGGCTTCTTGGGTAGGAGATGGGACTATAGGTATTACATTGACAAACAAGCAGTATGAGCAGGGTTACTACACCAGTAAAGAGGCTGCCATTATAGCGACTACCTTCTCAGCAGTATCTATAACCTTTAGTCTAGTAATCATAGACTATGTAGGATTATCTCGATTGTTTGGACCATATTATTTAACTGTTATGATAGCTGGGGTTATTGCAGCAATTATAATGCCTAGGATTCCTCCCCTATCCAGAAAGAAGGATACCTACCTTACAGGTAAGAGTATGGATGAAGGGGAAAATGTACCTAGCAACTATACAAATGTAGAATGGGGAACTCATTTAGCCATACAAAAAGCAAAGGAGTCTGGAAATCCAATTCAATTTGTAACAAATGGTGTAAAAACCGTTCTAGAAATGTGGATAGGAGTTTTACCAGTAATTATGGCTTTCGGTACCATTGCCCTTATTATTGCAGAGGCTACACCAGTATTTAACTGGCTAGGAATGCCATTTATACCTATCCTGAAATTATTCAATGTACCAGAAGCTGTTGAAGCTTCAAAAACTATGATAGTTGGATTTGCAGATATGTTTTTACCTGCAGTAATTGGCGCTAGTATTGAAAGTGAAATGACTAGGTTTATTATAGCTGCAACATCTGTAACCCAATTAATATTTATGTCAGAAACAGGAGCAGTAATATTAGGATCAAAAATCGACATATCGCCATTAGAATTATTTATAATATTTGTAGAAAGAACCTTAATAACTTTACCAATAATTATAATTGCCGCGAAATTGATATTTTAACTAGCAAATCTTTTAATTTGAAATATAGACGAGGATTTTTCAAAAAATAGGTTTAATTGTATATAAGAACATTTAAATTTATCAAACATATAAAGCGATATATAATTGTAAACCTAAATAATGGGAGGTTTTAAAAGTGGACATAAGTTTGATAGGTGTGCCTATTATGTATGGCTGCGACCGTCAAGGCGTTCAATATGGGCCAGCAAAGTTAAGGGAAAAAAACATGGTAGATATAATTAAAAACCATAAAGAAAATGTATATGATCTTGGAGATATACATGTACCAGTAGTTCCAGAATCAGATAAATATGCTGAACATAAAAAAATAAAATACTTCAGGCAAATGATTGATGTAAATACAAATTTAGCACATGGTGTTTTTTCTGCATTAAGTGCTAAAAGTTTTCCATTTGTAGTTGGGGGAGATCATTCACTAGGTTTAGGCAGCATTTCAGGTGCTAGCAGATATTATGAAAACTTAGCAGTTATTTGGGTGGATGCCCATGGGGATATCAATACTCCAGAATCATCACCATCAGGAAACTTTCATGGTATGCCTTTGGCAGCTGCCCTAGGTGTAGGGGATATATCAACCGCAAATATTTATTTCCAAGGGGTAAAGGTTAAACCTGAAAATGTATATATCCTTGGTGCTAGGGATTTAGACCAAGGTGAAGTAAAACTAGCTAAAGACTTGAAACTAAATTTGGATACAATGGAGTACATTAGGGAAGTAGGTCTTGATTTTTCTATACAAAATGCCATAGAGAAGATAAAAGCTTCTAATGTAGATGGTGTCCATTTAAGTTTCGATATTGATGTACTAGACGAAAGCCTAGTGCCAGGAACAGGAACACCTGTAAATAAGGGATTTACCCTAGATGAAGGTAAAAAGGTTTTAAAGGATTTCCTAAGTACAGGCATTGTAAATTCTATGGATTTTGTTGAATTAAATCCTTATTTAGATGAAAATGATTTCACGGCTAATAATTGTATTGAATTAATTGATTGGATTTTTAAAGTTCTAAAATAAGATCTGAATTTAATTAATTAAATATAACTATGTAGGGGCGGTCTTTGACCGCCTCTTGTTTTACAATATACAAAGTAGCTTCGAATTCATACCAAGGTTACCGCATTCCCCCTCAATTTGACTAAAAACCATTGATAGAGTATAATATTTATTAAAATAGGTAATTATAGTAAAAACAAAGAAGGAAAAAGTAGGATTAGTCTTATTCCCTAGAGAGTCGGTATAGGTGGAAGCCGATGATTAAAGCTAATTTGAAAATGGCTCCTAAGTTTTACAGTCAAATAATTAGGCTGTAACGGTGCAAGCGTTATATTGTATGGTTTAATTAACCTAGTGAGATTTAAATCTGGAGATTTAAATAAATTAGAGTGGTACCGCGAAATCAATCTTCGCCTCTATTAATGAGGGAAGATTTTTGTTTTTTGCTAGAAAACATGGATATTGAACAAATTTATAAAAAATTTAGTATAATTAACAATTTTGTCAATGAAATTGACAAGAAGGAGGTTTAATATGAAAAAGTATTATATAACAACACCAATTTATTATCCATCGGACAATTTACATATTGGGCATACATATACTACTGTTGCTGCAGATGTAATAAAGAAATTTAAAAAGATGGAAGGCTATGACGTTTATTTTGTAACAGGGTCTGATGAGCATGGGCAAAAGATACAAGAAAAAGCTAAGGAAAATGAAACAACACCAAAAAAGTATGTGGATAAAATTGTATCCGATATAAAGGACTTATGGAAGGTATTAGAAATAGACTATGATAAATTTGTTAGAACAACAGATTCCTATCATACAAAGGCAGTTCAAAAAATATTTAAAGATCTTTATGATAAAGGTGAAATTTACAAATCTAATTATGAGGGACATTATTGTACACCCTGTGAAGCATTTTGGGCAGAATCTCAGCTAAATAATGGGACTTGTCCAGACTGTGGCAGACCAGTCCACCTAGCAGCAGAAGAAGCCTATTTCTTTAAGCTTTCAAAGTATAGGGATAAACTTCTTAAACTATATGAGGACAATCCAGATTTTATACAACCAGAGTCAAGGAAAAATGAAATGGTTAATAATTTCTTAAAGGATGGCTTAGAAGACTTATGTGTATCCAGATCTAGTTTTGACTGGGGAATAAAAGTTGATTTTGATCCAGGACATGTGGTTTATGTGTGGATAGATGCTTTGTCCTGCTATATAACAGGATTAGGTTATGGAAGTGAAGATGAAAGTAAAATGCAAGAATTTTGGCCTGCAGATGTCCATTTAGTAGGCAAGGAAATAGTTAGGTTCCACGCAATAATTTGGCCAGCAATATTGATGGCATTAGAATTACCACTGCCAAAGAAGGTATTTGGCCATGGTTGGATATTATTTGAAGATGATAAAATGTCAAAATCAAAGGGGAATGTAATATATCCAGAACCTATTATTGAACTATATGGAATAGATTCCTTTAAGTATTTCCTTCTTAGAGAATTCTCCTTTGGGCAAGATGGGTCTTTCCACAAAGAAAAATTCTTACAAAGATTGAATTCAGATTTAGCCAATGACTTAGGCAACTTAGTAAATAGGACAATTACCATGATAGAAAAGTATAATGAAAAGATTATTCCCCTAGCTTCATTAGAGGGAGAATTTGATGATTCACTTATAGAATTAGGAATCTCAGTTGCAGAAAAAGTAGAAAAACATATGGACAAATTAAGTTTTTCCCAGGCCCTAGAAGAAATATGGAAATTAATAAGAAGGACAAATAAATATATAGATGAAACAAGTCCTTGGATACTAGCAAGGGAAGAAAACAAAGAAAGGCTAGACACAGTACTATATAATTTATCAGAAAGTCTTAGGATTATATCCATATTAATAAAACCCTTTATGGAAAAAACTTCAAGTGAAATAAGAAGACAATTAGGAATAAAAGAAAAACCAATCTGGGAAGATGCAAAGATTTGGAATAAAATCCAAGAGAATACAAGGGTAGAGGATGCGGTAGCCATATTTCCAAGACTTGAAATAGATAAAGAGTTAGTTAAGCTTAACCAGGCAAATGATAAATTAATAGAAAAACGAAATCAGGGAAAGAAGGTAGATCAAGTGGAAAAACCAGAAACAGTAGAAGAAAAAGATCAAACAATAACTTTAGATGAATTTGATAAAATAAAGTTAAAAACCGCAGAGGTAATATCCTGTGAAGATCATCCCAATGCTGATAGATTATATGTATTAAAATTAAAGTTAGGTGAAGAAGAACGTCAAGTTGTGTCAGGAATAAAAGATTTTTATAGGCCAGAAGATTTAGTAGGTAAAAAAGTAGTTGTTATAACAAACTTAAAACCTGTAAAATTAAGGGGAGTAGAATCAAATGGTATGGTATTAGCAGCAGAAGATAGTGAAGGAAAATTAAGTTTAGTATCTACCTTAGAAGACATAAAATCAGGAGCAAGTATTTCATAAAAGGGGGAAGTTAGGATGATTATAGATAGTCATGCCCATTTAGATGATAGAAGATTTGATAGAGATAGGGATATGATAATTAGGAAATTACAAGACAATGGAATAGAGTTGGCTATAAATATTGGAGCTGATTTGAAAACCAGTATAGCCAGTGTTTCCCTTGCTGAGAAATACAAAAATATATACGCCGTAGTGGGAATACATCCCCATTCTGCAAAGGAAATGGATGATTCAACTATTGAAATACTAAGGTCCTTTGCAAGTAGGGAAAAGGTAGTAGCCATAGGAGAAATAGGATTAGATTTTTATCGTGACCTATCTCCTAGGGATGTACAAAGAAAATCCTTTAGGGACCAGCTTAAATTAGCCAAGGAAGTAAATTTACCTGTGGTAATTCATTCAAGGGATGCAGATCAAGAGGTTTTTGACACACTAAAGCAAGCACAAGATGGTAATCTAAGAGGGGTACTCCATTGTTATTCTGGAAGTGTAGAATTGGCAATGGAATTTATAAAACTAGGATTTTATATATCCCTAGCTGGGCCAGTTACATTTAATAATGCAAGGGTACCAAAGGAAGTTGCCAAGGCAGTTCCCTTAGATAAGCTTTTAATAGAAACAGACAGCCCCTATTTAACACCAGAACCCTATAGAGGTAAAAGAAATGAACCAATATTTACAAAATACGTAGCTGGAACAATAGCTGATTTAAGGGGAATAAGCTACCAAGAATTAGCAAAAGCTACAAATAGAAATACAAAAGAATTGTTTGGAATAAAGTAAAGCTAGTGGATAGACAATAATTAATTGATTTAAATATAAAAACACTGATTCCTCCGCTAACCGGGAATGATATAAGAAAGCAAAGCTTGTAATCCTGAGCTTGTGGAAGGATCTTATGTTGAAATCTTTAAATTGTTAATTTACCAATTGGATCTAAGGAGGTTCCTTATTGATAAAGGAAGTCATAGTTGTAGAGGGAAAAGATGACATAACTGCTGTTAAAGCTGCACTTGACGTAGAAGTCATAGCTACAGGAGGATTTTTTTACGGGAAAAAATTTATAGATAAATTAAAGAATATTGCAGATAGAAGAGGTATAATCATCCTGACAGACCCTGATTATGCAGGGGAGCAAATTAGAAAAGATTTATCCAAGCATATTGGGAATTGTAAGCATGCATTTTTACCCCAGGGAAAAGCATTAAAAAAAGATGATATAGGAGTAGAAAATGCAAACAAAGAAGATATAATAGAAGCCATTTCTAAGGCTAGGCCTATTAAGGTGGAAAAGTCAGAGGAATTTACTAGCCTAGAACTTTTACAACTAGGCCTAACAAGTGGAAAAAATTCAAAAGCTAAAAGAGAGCAAATAGGGGATATTTTAGGCATAGGATATTCAAATTCTAAGCAACTTTTAAATAGATTAAATAACTTTGGTATAAGCCGGGATGAATTCCAGAAAGCCTTAGAAAGGATAGATGATAAGAATGGAAGATAAAAGACTATACTCTCCTTCATATGTAAAAGAAATATTAGGTAAATATAATTTTAAGTTTTCTAAAAGCTTAGGACAGAATTTTTTAATTGATGGCAATATAGTTAGAAGCATAGTAGAAAAAGCAAAGATTACAAAGGACGATTATGTACTTGAAATAGGTCCAGGTATAGGTACACTAACTGAAGAACTAGCCATTAAAGCAAAGAAGGTTATAGGCGTGGAAATTGATAGAAAGCTATTACCAATATTAGATGAAAGCTTAGATAAATATGATAATGCTGAAATAATCCATGGTGATATACTTGATATAGATATAAACAAGCTTATTGAAGAAAAATTTGATAATAAAAAAATAAAAATAGTAGCAAATTTACCTTATTATATAACTACCCCCATTATAGGAAAATTAATTGAAGATGATTTAAATATAGAATCCATAGTAGTTATGGTACAAAAGGAAGTGGCTGATAGAATGGCTTGTCCACCAGGCAGTAAGCTATATGGTTCTTTGTCAGTCTTTATAGATTTTTATACTAGGGCAGAAATAATATTAAAAGTACCAAAAACAGTATTTATGCCCCAACCAAAAATAGATTCTGCAATAATAAAACTTAGTTTAAAGGATCAATTACCAGATATAGATAAAGAAAAGTTCTTCCAGGTTGTTAAGGCTGCTTTTTCAAAAAGAAGGAAAACAGTGTTAAATTCCCTGTCTACTTATGGATTTGATATAGAAAAAGAAATAATAAAAGAAGCCCTTAAGCAAGCTAATATAGACCCTATTAGAAGAGCTGAGACATTATCTACAGAAGAATTTTTAAAGATAAGTAAATGTTTGCCTCCTTTACACATATAATTATATAAAATGTAATAAGGGGGTATTTTTGTGACATATACAAGAAAGTTTATTATACTAAAGAAGGAATTTTCTTCTATAGAGGGAAATATAAAGGGACATGGAAAGTTAGAAGTAAGAGGAATTAGGGGGGCAGTAACACTTAATATTGAAAATGGGGAAGTAGAAAGTGTCTATAAGGCATTACTCTTATCAAATGATAAAGATAATTCTAGCTTTTACTTAGGAAAGATATTTACTGATGAATTGGGTAAGGGTAAGGGAGAGTATAATTTCCTCCAAAGAGAATTAGAAAATCAGAATTTTTCTTTAGGCCGGGTGTCAGCTCTTATAGTAATGAAGGAGGACAATGTTATTTTAGGTGGATATATTGACAAAGATGACGGGTCTATAGAATCCTATGTAAATTCATTATCTAAATATTTAGACCTATCGCCTGAAATAGATGGTTACCATGAAGTGGAAGAGGAAATCATAGAAAACATACTAGGTGAAAACCTACCAGAAGACCTAGGACAAATAGCAGAACTAGGAGAAGATTTACATGAAGAGATACAAGACCAACTACTAGAATTAATTGAAGAGGCGGAAGTTGGGGAATTTGAGGAATTTGAAGAAGTTGAAGAAGTTGAACAAGTTCACAATCTTGCAGAAGTTGAAGAAGTTGAAGATGCTGAAGATGTTGAAGAAGTTCACCAAGCCCAAGAACTTGATGAAATGGAACAAATTCCAGAAATTGAAATTTTAGAACAAATAAACACCCAAGAAGAGATAGAAGAAGTACTAGAAGAAAGTTTATATGAAGAAGAACTTTATCAAGAGCCTGTAAAAGCCACTTACAAGGAAAGCCAAGAAGACCACATAGATTTAGACCATATTAAAAGATTAGATCAGAAAAATCAAACCACCATGTATATACTAAGCATACTAAGGTTTTTCCCATATATTGACCCTTTTAAATTTAATCTAAGTGGATTTAATTGGTGGTTAGTAGAACTAGACAGTGAAAATGAATACAAGTCCTTTTTGCCTTATTTTTCTTATATAGCTGGTGGCAACAACAAGGAAGCCTATAAAGGGGGAATCAATTGTATAGAATTAATAAATAAATATAATCATTATTTATTTGGCTTATACAATGAAGGTGTAGAAGTAAAATATTATGTATATGGAATTCCTGGTAGTTTTACAAAGGGACAACATCCAAATAATGGTGAAAGAGGATTTAATACTTGGTATGAAGGCAAAGATGGGGGAGGTTATTGGATACTCTATATAGATCCAATGACTGGGAAACCAGTATATCCACAGATTGCAATGATTCCAATAGATGATAATTAAACTATAGAGGAGATGGAAAATGGGAAAAGAAACAAAGGAAAACACAGTAGATATAGGCCATAGTGTAGACAAGGAAGTTATCAAAAGCCTTAGTGATTATCTATATAAGGAAAAACACTTAGAAGAATTATCAGGGATATTTAAAGCCTTATCAGACCCTACTAGATTAAAGATAATTTACATTCTATCTAAATCCTCACTTTGCGTTTGTGATATCGCAAGTGTGCTGGATATGTCACAATCAGCCATATCACACCAATTAAGAATCCTAAGGGATTTAAATTTAGTTAAATATATTAGGCAGGGAAAATTGATAATATATTCCTTAGATGATGATCATGTATTAGGATTATTTGAACAGGGACTAGACCACGTAAAACATAAATAGAAGCAGTCACTTTTAAAAAAGCGGCTGCTTCTACTATTTTATCTCTTGCAACTACGACAAACACTATCTGCAGCATCAGCTATCTGGGCTAATACAGAAATTCTTCTCTGCCTATCTAATAAAAAGGCCTTTTTTTCAGATTCTTCAACTTCATAATTAAAGTAGCAGGTTGGTAAATTATTTAAAGCTCTAGACTTTATATTATGAATGCATTTATCAGTAAGGCAACCTTCATATAAGGACTTTACCTCACTAAAAATTTCATCTACAAGTATTTTCATATAATTTTCTATCATTATTATCAACTCCAGTTTTTAAGGCCCTAAATTTCAATAATTAAAAGGCAGGACTGCTGGCCCAGCTATATTCATCAATTAAAAACTGTCTTACCTTATCACTAGTTATATGCTTAATTAAAAGTTTTATCTTTTCACTGTCCTTATTATCATCCCTAGATACTAAGGAAATAGCATAAGCCTCTGTTACATCATCTTGCTTTTCAACATATAAGCGTTGTTCATCACCCACCAACTCCAGACTTTTTGCATAAGTGGGATACATTATAGCAATGCCTGTTTCTTTATACCTCTGTGCTAAACTGGTTAAAGGTACCTTATCTTCAAATTTTAAATCTTTAGGATTAGATTCAATATCATCAATTGTCAAATCAATTGTTTTATCATCCTTAAATGTAAGCAAGCCTGCTTGACCCAGTAAATATAAAGCCCTACTAAAATTAGTTGCATCATCTGGTAGGGTGATACTTTCCCCATTTGCTATTTCATCAATTGTTTTATAATCCTTTGAGTATAAGGCAAATATAGCGTGGTATAGGGGTTGAACAGTTACTAATTCTGCATCATTTGCCTTATTAAATGATTGTAAAAAATAATCATGCTGAATCATATTTGCATCTAATTCTTCATCTTTTAAAAGATTATTGGGTGTTTGATAATCAGAAAACTCATTTATCTTTAAGTCATATCCTTCTTCTTTTAAATCATCTTCAACTAACAACAAAATCTCTTTCATTGGGTAAAATGAAACACCAACATGGATTTCATTTTTATCTTGCAAACCAGTATCTTTACAGCCTATCAACGAAACACTTAATACAAATATAGCCAATATTAATAAAATCTTTTTCATATTCGTCATCTCCATTATCTTTTGTCATATTTTTTAGCTAGTATATTACCAATCGTTTGTACAATTTGAACTATCAAAATCATAACTATAATAATAATCCACATCAATTTATAATTAAAGTTGTAATAGCCTTCACTTATTGCTAAATATCCTAAACCCCCTCCACCTATAATGCCCATTACAGTTGAGTAAGACAGCAAACTAATAGTAGTAGAGGTAAAACTTAAAACCAATCCTGAACGTGCTTCTTTTAATAAAAAATGAATACAATATTGTATAGTATTAGCCCCTAATGCATATGAGCTTTCATATATACTTTTATTTACATCTAATAAATCCTGTTCCGTAAAGCGAGCAAATGTTGAAATCCCAATTAAGCTTAACGGAATTTTCGACGCATTGACACCAAAACCTGTTCCTAAAATCAATCTATTAAATGGTATCATTACAATTATAAACAAAATAAAAGGAATAGACCTAATTATATTTATAAAAGCTGAGGCAAAAAAATAGATAATCTTATTTTTATAAATTCCATCTGACCTAGTAATAAACAAAGTAAATCCCAGTATTAGACCTATAATTAAAGTAAAGATCATTGCTGTAAATATCATATCAAAGGTTTGGTATAAGGCTTGATAAATTTCTGTCTTGAATATTTTAAATGTATCTACATATTGATCAACCACCTAATAAAGCCTCCTCATAGGAAACTGGCACTAATTCTTTTGTCTCTAAAGGCACAATATTTGAAATCATACCATTTTCTATTATTGCAACCCGATTACATAGGGCCTTGATTACAGATATATCATGTGAAACTAAGACAATGGTAGTTCCAAATTCCTCATTAATATCTTTTAATAATTTTAATACTTCATAAGTCATTTTTTCATCTAGTGCTGAAGTAGGTTCATCACAAAATATAATTTTTGGATTTGTCATCAAAGTACGAGCAATTGCAACCCTTTGTTTTTGTCCACCAGATAAGTTCCTGGTATAGGACTGCTCAATATTGGAAATATCAACAAAGCTTAACAATTCCCTTGCCTTTTTAAGATTAGTCTTTTTATTTCCTCTTCTTAATTTTATAGGTAAAAGTATATTGTCAATAACATTTAAATTCCCCAGCAAATTAAAGCCCTGGAAAAGCATGGATGTATCTTTAACTAGGTCATGCCTTGTTGTTTTATCTAACCTTTTACCCATTAAATATATCTCCCCATGATCCGGTTCAATAAAGCCATTCATTAATCGTAAAATAGTTGATTTTCCACTACCTGTTTCCCCAACCAGGCCATGAATCTCTTTTTTGTTAATAGATAAATTAATACCATCAATAACTCTAGATTCCTTACCATTTATTATAAATTTTTTACTTACATTCTTCAATCTAATCACATGTCCACCTGCCTATAACCTTTTATATATTTTAGTTTTGGAATCATTTCTTTAAAAATATTCTTTAACTTTTAAAAATTCTTCCAAAAAATTTATACTTTAAATTTTCCCTCTTTGGCTTTTCTTATCTTTTCATAAAGACCCCCCTTGTAATATAGTAATATGAAGGCGCATATCTCCATACTATATCACATTTTACTAGATATTTGAAAATACTTTAGCTGGAAATAGATTTGGTCTTTAAGACTTATACCATAGTATTTTACCCCATGACTATTTCCTCAAACATTGGGTAAAGGTATTGTAGAATGATATTATTGACAATTATACCCTAATGGGGTATAATTCCATTAATAATAAATTTGAGGAGGATGTAAAATGTCTAATGTATTGGTGTATACAAGCAATACTTGTCCATATTGTGTGTCTGTAAAAGAATATTTAAATGAAAAAGGCGTAGACTTTGTTGAAAAGAATGTTCAAACAGAACAAGAAGCTAGAAAAGAATTAATGGCAATGGGACACATGGGGGTTCCTGTCCTTGTAATTGATGGGGAAGAAGTAGTAGGTTTTGATAAGGGTAAAATTGATTCATTACTAGGAAAATAATAAAAAAATTTAACGAAAAAATAGAGAGGGCTCAATATTGAGCCCTCTCTATTTTTGAGACTATATCTATTCATTTAAAGCTTTCATTAGTTTTTCTAATTCTAAGCCATGAACCATAGCAGCTTCTTCTAAACTTTCCATTTGGCTAGCTGGACAACCAACACAGCCCATACCGAAAGTCATAAGGGTTTCAGCAGCTTCTGGCTTTTTTCTAATTAATTCACCAATCAGCATATCTTTTGTTACTTCCATGATTAAAACCTCCTTTTAATTCTTATTAATATATTAGCATATCTATAATATACTTTCCACTATATTTAATAATTATTTTAAAATATTAATTATTTAATAATTTTTGTATAAAAAATTATAATAAGGAAATTACTATACTAGGAGGTGAAAAAAATGGGTGATAGAGAAAGAGATAAGCATGATGACTTTAATATAGGTGGAATGATTATTAGAGTACTGGTAACTGCCGTAGTTGTAGGAATAGCAGCGTTTTTTACTCCAGGTTTCTCAATAGACAATATATGGAGTTTGCTTCTTGCATCAGTGGTCATAGGGGTGATAAATCATTTGGTTCAGATGTTTACAGGCGTAAGCGCAAGTCCCTTTGGCAAGGGAATAACAGGTTTTTTAATTGCTGCAATAATTCTTTATGTAACAAAATTTATAGTCCCTGGATTTAGTATATCCATATGGGGGGCAATTATAGGAGCCCTTGTTATAGGTATTGTAGATATGTTGATACCAGGAGGAGCAATGGATCCAAAATAATAATCTTAAGTCAATGAAAATAAGAGATAAATATTTTATCTCTTATTTTTATGATTAATCTGTAACAAAATAGGTAAATAATGATTATAATACTATAGTAATACTTGCAATAATATCAAATATAATGTAAGATGTTTAAAGGTACCCCGGTGGGGTATATAGTAGTTAGTAGAAAATTAGGGGAGGTTATTAAGTTGGTAATTGACGTAACTAAAAAAGCAATGGAAGAATTAGTAAAGATAAGAAATGAAAAGAAAACTGAAAAACCACTTAGGATTTATGTAGCAGGTTATGGTTGAGGTGGCCCATCATTTGGTATCGCTCTGGATGAGCAAAAAAATGAAGACATAGTAACTGAAATAGATGGGATCACTTTTGTAGTAGAAAGAGAATTTGGAGAAAGCTTTAGTAAATTCACAGTAGACTATAGTGATAGCTTTTTAAGAAAGGGTTTTGTAATATTGCCAGATGGCAAGCCAGTTGCTGAATGTTAAGAATAATATATTAAAAACCAGGGAAGTAATAGTTTGAAATAACTATTACTTCCTTTTTTTTGAGAAAACCCTAACGGATATGTTATAATGATTAAAGGTGGATAATTAATTCATTAAATTTTGAGAGTGGTAGGTGATGAAAATGGATTCAGGGCCTTTGCCCACTTATACTAAAAACTTAATTGAAAAAATAACTGGAGAACCATTTTTGTCTTTAACGGTTTTCCCTTAGGAGGGTATACATGGATGAAGAAAGATTATTACAATTAATCGAAGAAAAGAAATATTTAACTATTAAAAAAGAATTATCAGATATGAATGAGGTAGATGTGGCAGAATTATTAGATCCTTTAGATACACATATGACTCTTTTAATATTTAGAATGCTACCTAAGGATCTTGCAGTAGATGTATTCTCTGAGTTTTCTAAAGACCAGCAGATAAATATAATAAATTTAATTACAGATGAAGAGCTCCAGGAAATTATAGATGTTTTATTTTTTGATGATATGATAGATTTAATGGAAGAAGTTCCAGCAAACATAGTAAATAAAATATTAATAGCATCAAGGGAAGATGAAAGAAAGCTAATAAATCAGTTCTTACAATACCCTGCAGACTCTGCTGGTACAATAATGACCATAGAGTATGTAGATTTAAAAAAGAAAATGACAGTAAAAGAAGCCATGCGTCATATAAAGGAAACTGGCCTAACTAGAGAAACCGTATATACATGTTATGTTACAGATAAGAATAGGACTTTAGAAGGTTTTGTATCCCTTAGAACCCTTGTCATATCTGAAGAAGACCAAATAATTGAAGATATTATGGAGAGTGAAGTAATTCATGTAAACACTCATGATGACCAGGAAACAGTAGCCAGTGAATTTGTTAAATATGGGTTTTTAGCTATACCTGTAGTAGATCATGAAAATAGACTTACTGGAATTATAACTGTAGATGACATTATGGACGTAATGGAGCAGGAAGCAACGGAAGACTTTCAGATAATGGCTGCAATGTCACCATCTGAAGATGCCTACTTAAATACCAAGGTTACCACACTGGCAAGACATAGATTGCCCTGGTTGCTAATATTAATGATAACTGCAACAGTAACTGGGCGAATAATGGGTAGATTTGAAGACATACTATCCTCTGTAATCATACTTAATACATTTATTCCAATGCTAATGGATACAGGAGGAAATTCCGGAAGTCAATCTTCCACATTGATAATAAGGGGTTTAGCCACTGGGGAAATAAAGACTTCAGATTGGTTCAAGGTATTATTTAAGGAATTTAGAATAAGCATAATTGTAGGTGTAGGTCTCTCAATTGTTAACTTTTTAAGACTGGTATTTTTTGAACATGTAGATTTAAATATTTCAATAGCCGTATCATTAACTTTAGCAATAACAGTAGTAGCATCAAAGGTTGTGGGCGGAACTCTACCACTTTTAGCTAAAAAATTAAAACTAGATCCAGCAATAATGGCAGGACCATTAATAACTACCATAGTAGATGGTCTAAGCTTAATAGTGTACTTTAGTATAGCATCAGTAATGTTAGGATTGTAAAGATAAACATTCAAAACCTAAGATCCTTCCACAGGCTCAGGATGACAGACTTAATGATTTTTGTCATTCCGAGTTTAAGAGGAGTCTTAGGTTTTTTCTTGTTCTTTTCCATAAGTCTCCCACATACAATTTACTTGGGGAGTTGATTTTATGATCAATATAATATGGGCAGGATTGATTATAATTGGATTTGTAGTTGGAAGTATAAATGGGAATTTAGACCTAGTAACTAAAGCCGCCATAGACAACGCTAAGGGCGGGGTAGAGCTTGCCATAGGCCTTATGGGAGTAATGACATTGTGGTTAGGAATAATGAAGATAGGGGAGGACTCAGGCCTTATAAGGGGGATATCAAAGCTATTAAAGCCTCTTATGTGTTTTTTATTTCCTGATGTACCACCAGACCATCCTGCCATGGGGGCCATGATAATGAATATTTCAGCCAATGTCTTAGGACTTGGCAATGCAGCCACTCCCTTTGGACTTAAAGCCATGGAAGAACTACAAAAATTAAATAGAAATAAATATGTAGCAACAGATGCAATGGTTACATTTTTAGCCATAAACACTTCCTCAGTAACACTTATACCCAGTGCAACCATAGCAATTTTAGGGGCTGCTGGGGCAACAAATCCTACAGAAATAATAGGTCCTACAATAATAGCAACTACCATATCTACTATAGTAGCCGTCATTAGCTCTAGAATATTACAGGGTTTACCCAAGTATAAAATCTATAATAATAGGAAAATAGGAGTGAAATCAAAGTGTTCATTCAAATAATGGAAGTCTTATCAAAACTTGCTATTCCTTTTATGATAGTAGGAATTATATCCTATGGCTTATTTAAAAAAATAAATGTATATGAATCCTTCCTACAAGGGGCTAAAGGGGGATTTACCACTGCAATAAAGATAATCCCCTCCTTTGTGGCCATGTTAGTGGCCATAGGTGTATTTAGAGCCTCAGGTGCTATGGACTATTTGATGATGGGGATAAAACCTATTATAGAAAAACTTAATATATCTCCAGAACTAATACCTATGATTATTATGCGCCCTTTATCAGGATCTGGAGCCCAAGGGACAATGAGTGAACTGGCATTAAGTCATGGGCCAGAATCCCTAATAGCTAGAACAGCTGCAGTTATGATGGGTTCAAGTGAAACAACCTTTTATGTTTTAGCTGTGTATTTTGCTTCTATTAATATAAAAAAACAAAGGCATGCCTTATCAGCAGGTTTATTAGCTGACTTAGCAGGCCTTATTTCTGCAATATATATTGCAAAGATCTTTTTTGTTAGGTAATTATATTACATAGTTTTCTAAATCCTTACTAAACTCCATACTAACTTTTTTGAATTCATATATACTTTCCGTCATCCTTCTTATTTCTTCAGTATAGCTTTGGACATTAGCTGACACCTCTTGAGATGATGCAGAATTTTCTTCAGCTATTGCCGCCAATGACTCAATAGTATGGGAAATGTTATTTATATTATCTGTTTCCCTGGTTAGTTCATTTGTAAGTGCAACAATTAAATCAGATACCTGGGATATAGATGTAATGGATTCATAATTTTCCTTGGCTACATTGTCTAATTTTTGATTTTCACTTTCCAATACATCGTATTGCTTGTCTATATCCAAGACAAAATCATCAATGTTTTCTACAAAGGATACAAGATTATCATTAATACTTTGTACTGCTTCCTTTGAGTTTTCTGCTAACTTTCTAATTTCCACAGCTACAACGGTGAAGCCTTGTCCATATTCACCAGCCCTTGAAGCTTCTATACTTGCATTTAAAGCTAATAAATTAGTTTTTTCTGAGATTTTTTCTACAGTTTCAACTATGGAGCGAACTTGATTTGCTCTATTTTGTAAATCTCGTCCTTTAGATTTAACTAGGGAGAACTCAATTAGCATATTATTAAGGCTATCTGAAGTGTTTTTCAAATCTTCAAACCCCACAGTTATTTGTGTAACCGCATTCTCTAAATCCACCTTACCTTTATTTTCTCTTTCTACAACATCATTTAAGGAGTCAACAGAATTATGAAGATGATAAGCTGCTTGTTCTGTTTCACCTGCTTGATGTATGGCTCCGCTAGCTACTTGTTCAACTACATTAGATATATCTGTAGAAGTATGTGCCATGTTACTAGAAATGTCATTAAATTTATCTGCAAATTCATTTAGTTCATCCGTAGTACCTTTATAACCTACAAAGTCTGTTTTAATACTAGTTTTTAATAAATTTATCCTTTCATTCAAGACTTGGAAGAAGTCATTAGTTGAAATATCTTCTTCTATGGATAAATTCTTATTTATCATGCTATCTAGAGAATCATTAATAGCCTTAAGTGGTTTAAAAAGTAGTTTACCTACAAAAAGTGGAACTACAACAGATAAAATCAATATTATGGGGACGAATATACTTGGGCTTACATAATTTGGCAATATAACCCCTGGAATTCCGACTAATAAGCCTGTAATTAAGGCAATTTTCCCCTCTATACTTTTTATAAAACCTAGGGATAAAAGCTGATTAAATCTAAATTTCCGTTCTAAATAAATTTCCTCAGGGAATTTAATAGCAATCTTAGTAAAATCATTTGTCTTTTCCACTACATCAACTTTTATATCCTCATTAAAATACTTGGCAGAACCTTGCAACATTCCGTGGAAGTAGGAGAACATACCCCTAGATGAAGAATAAGTCATATGTGCAGTGTGGCTGTCTATAGGTTTAATATCTAATATAGGTGGATTAGCACCAGACACTCTTTTTGTAACTACTACATGTATATCAAACATTGCATTTAAAAAGGAATAAAGATTCTTGTATTTAAAGAATCCAGGATAAATCCGAGTATAAGTTGTAACATTGTCAATACCCATATCTGTCCATACTTGATCAGAAGTTCGACCTACTTTATTTCCAATTCTTTCAACTATACCTCTTGCAACCTTGTCTTCTATGTCTTCAGTTGGTGTGAAAATTCTATTTGGGCTAATATTGTAATATTTTAATGCTTCATCGGTTATACTATCTCCGTATAGATTCCTACAGGTCTCAATCCAAGCTGATACAATTGTACCTTTCAAATAAATCACTCCTTAAGTAAATATTGATATTTACATTGTATACAATATTTGGGAAAAAGGGAATTGGGAATTTAATATATTAAGAAAAGTTAATATTTTACACCCATAAAATATTTGACAAAGGACTTGACTAATAGTATAATATTTATTTTGTTTGACAAAATATAGTATGTGTGTTATAATAAGTCTTGTATGTGGTGGTTATTTTGCCCTTGATATTAAGGGATCATATAATGGAAGGTGGTTTTCTTATTTGGAAAAAAACACTTTATTTAGAATCAGAAAAGACATCGAAGGTCATATAGGTAGCAATGTAAGACTTAGGGCTAACAAGGGAAGAAAAAAGATTGTAGTTAGAG
>CAZWTU010000027.1:17463-19867 GCA_964637035.1 uncultured Tissierellaceae bacterium | reverse complement strand
CATTCCGCCCTCTATATTCATAACTTGTAATTGGGTTTGACCTTCTCTACCCTTTGGCGTTACAAATCCTATGGTCTTATTATCTTCTCCTCTTTTTATGTTTTTAATTTCCTCTCCATCTAGATAGACCTTTACTCCTGGTAGAAAATTGGTCCCTATTATGGATATATTCTCTCCACCTTCTAGTGGGGATGTATAAGGGTCTACACTGTATATTACTGGGTCTAACTCTTCCCTAGGTGATACAAATTCTACTAGGTTTTCCTTATTATCAAATAATCCATATACTTGGGAATTTCTAGTTGGGTTAGTTACCCTTACATCCTTCTTGCCTAATTCAGTAACTGTGGTACCCTTTGGCAATACCATTAAAATCTTAGTTCCCAATTCATTGCCCTTGGTCCCATCTAAGATTTTTCCGTCCTTATTTAATATTTTAATATCTAAGGCTGGATTTTTATTTTTATCTAGTACTATATTTCCTAGTCTTATTTCTGGATAAACTAGTATTTCTTCTCCATTATTATCTGTATATTTGTGTATCATTAAATCCTTACCATGTATGGCTATCAGTCGGTCTTCTGGTATTTGATAACTTGTGCCTGAAGGTTTTACTCCGATTAATTCAGGTACTATTGATGTGATTTCCGGTGGTATTTGACCTGATATATAGGTAAATGTTGCATTGTCTGCTATTTCGCTGATTTCTATTGTACCACCTTCAGATTTATAAAAAGTTGTAACAACTTCAACTATTACCTTTTTATTACCTGGGTCAGTTATTTGTTGTGTTTCTACATTTAATATGTCATTTGTCGGATTGAATTTCCCCAATTCTCCATCTTCATTTGTTATAAATACAGTTTCTACTCCTATGATTACCTTTATACTTCTCTCTACCCTGTCTATTGCAATAGGGTTTCTGCTGTCTCCGTATAGTCCTCCACCATAGGTTAACTCTAAGGTCTTAGGTCTTATTGCATCTACTGGAGTTTTTATAGTAGGTTGTCCTGTACCATGGGGTTCAAATTCATCTATGTTTAGTGAACCAAAGAATTTTCCCATTACAGTAACATTTGTACCCCCTGTGTCTGGACCTTCCTTTGGGTATACCATTGATATGCTGGATTTTTTCTCACCATCTATTACCCTAAATTTTTGTCCTAATATTAATTCCCTGGATACTTCATCCATTGGGTCTTTGCCTTTTGCTACTACATTTGTCAGTACTACATAGTATTCCCCTATTGGCAAATAGTCGGGAACTTGAGTGGTTAATATATTGTAGTCTATTCCATCCTTGTTTACCCTTGGTTGAAAGCTAGTATTAGCCCCCTTGTTTTCTAATTTATAGGTGTCTGTTCCATCTGTGGTCTTCATGAAAAAAACATCATACCTATTTAAATCAGTGTTTGTACCCTTCACTGGAGATTCAAAATGTATGGTCTGGCCTGGTATTTGTTTTTTAGGGTCTCCTGCTATTCCCCTTGTAGGTTTCATAACCAAATTATCAACTTCTATTGGTTTATATAGTAAAAATTGGTCTTGATATGTATAGGTTATATTTACCTCAACATTTACATTGGGATTTGTTGGGTTGAAATTTACCCTCTGTGTCCCAGTCTTTTTAAATACAATAGCTTGTTGGCCTAAGGTTTTCGCTCTCACATTGGAAGCTATGGCTTCTGTGCCTGAGCCTGTAATGCTATTGGTGATTTCTGTTTCGCCTTCCCTATCTAAAAATACTTTTATATTTCTAGTTAATATTTGATTTAAATTTGTTGCATCAAATTTTAATTGTTTTCCTTCTTCTACTTTTCTACTTGTTATGCCAGTTATATTAGGCATATCTTCTTCTTGTAAGCTAATCTCTTTGTTTCCTATATAAAGCTTGCTGCCTATTTGCTCTGGAGCTAGTTTAAATTGCAATATATTTTCCCTATTTACTTCCCTAGAAGATAATGGAAGTTCCTTGTATCCATCTGTATTATTAAATATTCCTATGGCTGCATCCTTTAGGTATTCTCCAAAAATAGATACAGTGGCAGATAATGAGTTTTGGTCTCTATCATAATTTCTTATAAGGACTACTCTTTCCACCATAAATTTATCCTGTTCAAAGGCGTAGACCTTGTCTTCTCCAATGGGGAGAATAGGCAATAAGATGGCTATAATTAATATGTAAGATATGAACTTCTTTATTTTATTTTTGGAATTTTTTATTTTACTTGAAGACTTTTTTATTTTTATCATAGAGGACCCTCTTTTCATAAGTTTTATATTTTATTTTATATTATTATATTTTTCTAATTAAAATATTTATCTATCTATATTTTTATCGACAAGTTTATCATATTTCTTGAGCTTTATTATGAAGAAAAACAGCTTTTATGCCGATAGTATA
>CAZWTU010000027.1:15049-17363 GCA_964637035.1 uncultured Tissierellaceae bacterium | reverse complement strand
GGCAAGCTAAAAGGGATTAAAGACACTTCCAAGGAGCTTTTAGTTTTCCAAAGGTCTTATGAGGCCCAAGCTAAGGAAAATATTATAGAAGGTCTAAGTGATGATATTAGGGCCTTGGATGGCAAGGGTCCTAGCTATATTGAATATAAACTTCATGGGGATATGAAAAAAATTACTATTGGATTTGGTAATATAGATCTTTATTTAGATAATAAAAAAGTAAATCTTTCTAGTCAACCTATTCAATATAAGGATAGTACATATGTAAACATAGATAGCATTGCACCTTATTTATTTATTACTCCTAATTTAAGTCGAGATAAGAAGTCAGTAAATATTGATAGCAACGGTATTTTGCTATCTAAAGGCATCAACTCTAGTATAGATACAACTTTTGCTATACTCCAAGGCAGAAACTATTTACTAGACCTGCAAAGGGCTGAACTGGAGAGGAAATTATATATATTAGATGAATTAAAATTGCCCTATGGGAAAATTGGGGACATTAAAGATTTGCAAGACTACTTAAATAAGAACTTCAGTAAGCTAGGTGGTTTAACTGCTAATTTTAATGTGGTAAAACAGTCCAATTGGATAAACCTAGATATTAGATTTCCCACAAAGGAAAACTTTAATTGGTACAAATTGACTAGGTCTGATGTGGAGAATTGGATATGGAATATTTATTCTTCCATTTTAAATCTTTATGATGAAGAAGCTCTAATATCTGGTTCTATTAGGAATCCTGCTTACAAGGATACTTCTACTTCTAACTTGAAAAATTATGTTACCTTTTACAGTAAGGACAATGATATTTACTTTGATTTTACAAAGAGTAGATTAGGAATAGACCCTAATATTAATCCAGGATATTTAATGGAAATATTAAATATGAGATTAAATAATTATAATGGTATTGATTTTTCATATGAGGTTAGTATGTCGGGAAGTAACCTAAGTATACTTGTCTACCCTAATAATAGGCTATTTAATGGTTTTTCTATTTACAATCAAATGGCATATCTGAAAAGGATTAACAATCTTACTAAGACATTTTATCCAGCTTTAGCTGTGGACGGTAAAATCATTTATCCTAATGATAAAATACCGGCTTTTGATTTTTATATTGAGGAAAATAGAATTAGGTCTAGGGATTTAATGGACAAAACTGAGGATTATTTAAATATTAATTTCAACAGATTTTCCTATGGTAACAATGATTTTATTTTAAATTACTCCTTATATGAAAGCGACTTAAAAAACTTTCGCTTAATTGTGAATGCTGATTTTTTTATAGATGATGATAAGTGGATTAATGCAGGTGAAGTTGGAAAGCAAAGGTTAGATATGAATGTTCACAATGCCATAAGCTATATATTTTCTCTTTGGGATGCTAATCTATCTATAGAGGTAGTGGATAAAAGCGGATTAGTGATATCTGAGTTTGACCTATACCAAGAAAGTGTATCTATTGTTTCCTCTAATGTGCCTGATGGAGAAATATTAGAAGGAAGTAGAATCTTTTTATCAACGGATACTCCAGATACTGATATTTATTATACTATGGATGGGAGTACTCCTACGACTTCCAGCGAATTATACACAGGTCTTGGAATTTTAATTTCTAGGGATACTGAAATAAAGGCCTTTGGATATAAGGAGAATCTAGGTTCAGGTCCTGTGTCTACTTTTAAATATACAGTAACTAAGGACAAGGACTTATCCCAGGGCTTAAGTAACTTGAGGATAACTCCAGGAACTTTAAATCCTAGATTTTCAAGTGATATTTTAAATTATAAGGTGGAGGTTGACAAGGATACATTTAATATAGATATAGTCCCCACGGCCTATAATGGCAGTGTAAAAGTAAATGGCCAAACAATTGCCAGTGGACAAACTAAAACCATAGGCTTAAGAGATGGTGACAATGACATTGTAATAGGTGTAAAGGAAAGTGGTAAAAAAGAAAAATACTATACCCTAGTGGTAACTAAGGATATAGGTGGATTAGAAACTACCTATTCCATGGAAGACTTAAGATTTAATACTCTTTTTGGATTGGTATTTAAAGGAAGGATTTCTAGTAATACTGTAAATGATTTTTCAGGCTATAAGGTTGAATTCCTCGTTAAAACTGGCAAGAAATTATATGAAACAGGATTGTCTCCAAGTGGTGAATTTGCCTTTGATAATAAGAATTTAGATACCTTCGATAAGCTCTTCGGTTTTAAATATATAGTACACGATAATAAAGGAAATAAAATCTTAGAAACTAATCTAAACTGAGACACGGGGACGGTTCTCCTGTCCCATC
>CAZWTU010000027.1:0-14949 GCA_964637035.1 uncultured Tissierellaceae bacterium | reverse complement strand
AAAATCTTAGAAACTAATCTAAACTGAGACACGGGGACGGTTCTCCTGTCCCATCCGGGTCCCGTAGTATTTCATCTTATCTTATGGGTGGATTAGTAGGAACAAATTTAGATTAAAAAATAATTGGGGTGATATATTTGAAAAAAGTAGTATTAATCATTATATGCATGACTTTACTCGTCTCTTCTATTGTTTATGGAGATGAGCTAGTAGACGAAGATTGGCTAATAAAAAATAAATACTTTGGTGATGGAGGCTTAAGACTGGAGGACAAGTTAAATAGGGCTGAACTTGCTACTATAGTTGTTAGGCTATTAAAACTTGAAGCTAAACCCAAGCAAAAATCTAGTTTTAAAGATATAGAAAATTTTGGCGGTGGTTGGGCTCTTCCATATATATCTTTAGCCCAGGAAAATCAACTTGTAGCAGGTATTTCTCAGGATAAGTTCCATCCTTCTGGAAAAGTAACTTATGATCAATTGGTCACAGTCTTTATGAGGGCCTTAGGATATAGGGATGGAATTGACTTTTCTTCTTATCCAGATGACTATAGAAATATGGCCTTAGAAATAGGGCTGGCAGATATGTATATAGATGGAGACAGAGAAATTACCAGAGGGATAGTCTTAGATACTATGGTTAAGACCTTAAATACCAAGATGAAATCCAGCGAAGATACACTTTATAATAGTTTACATGCCAAAGCTAAATCGGAAAAACTTGAAAAGGATGTTGAATTGAAGGATCTTGTCTTTAACACCCTTGTATCTGGGGTCTTTAAAGGGGAATTAACTGGTCGTAATAATTTTACTGGTTATAAGATAGTCTTATTGGCTAAGAATGGGACAATTTATGAACAAATAAGCCTAGGTAAAAGTGGCAATTTTGTAATTGATGGTTTTGATATTGGCTTATTGGCTAAACTTGCTGGATATAAATATGAAATTTATGATAAGCAGGGTCAATTGATTGTTGAAGACAATTTGAAATAGTGAGGTGATATTTTGAAGAAATTTATTAGTTTATTAATTGTTTTAATTATAGTTTTTACTTCTATTGATGGATTTGCTGCAGATGGAGATATTATCCATACTGGGTTAAAGAAGATATATAGAAAGGGAACAGATGAAATAAGCGAAGATTTAATGGATGATATATTGAATCATGTAGATCAACATAATTTTCATAGTAAGTTTTATAGGGAATTAGATGGTAAATATATAAATGTAAAAGGTGAAGAAGATGCCCATCTAGCTTATTTGAGGGACTTGATGATAGAGGAAAGATTATTGACTCCTGAAGATTTGATGACCTATTTAGAAAACAATGCTAGTAAGGTTGAAGAGGGATTAGATAGAATCAGTATTGAAGGATATGAAATTGATTCCAATAATATTTTTATAGGTCTTGAAGATTTTGATGAAATCAAACTTTCTCCTAGTGATAAAATAGAAGATTTTCAAAATAGTTCTTCTGCCTTAAAACTTACTAAGGCAAACTTCTCTACTCCTGAACCTGGTAATCAAGTTGGATACACTAAAATATCTACTTTAAATTTGCCAATAAATAGTACTAAGTGGAAAATTAATACTAGTAGGGAAAAGATTTGGGATATTAAAAAGGGCTCTTTAGTAAGTGAAGTTGAAGATTATATTGCTCATAGGGATATAGCTATTATTCCAGGCAATTATTTAAATTTATATGCTGTGGATAGGCAGGATAAGCTAATAGCTTTTTCTTCTATTAAAATTGAAGAGAATATGATTAAAAAGCCTACAATATATGCTGCAGACTTGGAGGAAGATACTCATTATACAGGTCCCCTAGCTGGGGAAGAAATTGGCACTAGTAAGTTTAGTGACTTAGACTTTAAAGAAATAGATGGAGATACATGGAATATCTTCATTAGCAAAGGTTCCATCTCTAAGCCAGAATTAGATAGCCTGGCTCTTGGAAGTCCCTATAATGTTGGTGATGATATTGATCTTGTTGTGGGAGATAGTGTTTTATTGACTGCAAGTAAGGATAATAAGATCAAGGCATATGCTTTAGTCCATATAAGGGAAGAGCATATAAAGCCTAAGGAAGATGAAGCTCATAAGAGACCTCTACTTTTGCAGGCTGGAAGGCATTTTGCACCATTAATAAAAGGAAGTAGGGTTGCTTGGGCTAAGTTCCCTTGGCTAAATCCTAGGGATATAGAGGGAGATATTGTATGGAGATATGTGGTTTCCAATAAAAACATACCTATACCTGAACTGGATTCTATGATAGAAGGTGAAGGATTTGATGTAGGGGTACTTGGAAAAGATAATTTAGAAAATGTGGAAATAGAAATTATGGGAGAGGCTGAAATCCCTACTATTGGTACAATTAATAAAAATATAATGCTAATTGCCACTTTAGAAGATGGTGAAGATTATAAAATAAAGGCCTATGCATCACTAAAGGCAGATAATAATAATGTTAAGATGCCTAATGCTGAAAAATTAACTGAAACTAGTCACTTTACTATGCCTGTAAAGGGTGGTGGAGAATATACTACTAGGATAGAAAACTTAGATAGTAGTGATATTACTGACTTCAATCAATGGAGATATAAATTAGTAGATAATGATATTGAGGATATTGAATTTAATTCAGTGTTTTCTAATTCATCATTTTATAGAGAGAATATGGATATTCCTACTGCTAAAGCTGGAGACTATTTAATTCTTGCAGCTACGGATGGATTTTCTAGATTGAAGATGTACACCAGTATAAAGCTTGAAGGACCTATGATTAGGGGTAAAAATGCCGATTATTTAATATCCCCTGCTAATTATAATCATAATGATCCAAGTCCTGGGAGTAAAGAGGGTAGCACGAGATTTAATACCTTAAGCTTTAGTACAAATATAAAGGGTGGTAAAAAGTGGATGGTTAAGACTTCTACTAATAATTTAGGCCCTATTGAAATGGATAGTATTGTAGATAATGCCCAAGATTATACAATTGGTGAAGACATAAAGGATGTAAGTATAAATGACTATGTTGTCCTATTAGCTACAGATAATGCTGGAAAGGTCAAAGCTTTTGCTGAGTTTAGGCTAATGGAAAACAATATTAAAGGTGGAGACCCTGCTATATTAAGGGAGGGTTCTGGACCGGGAGAAAATTATATTATAGAAAGAGGCAATACTCCTAGCACTACTAGGTTTACTAACTTAAAGTTTGATGGGGTTTTTGGTGCTAGCAATTGGAAATATAAATGGATGGAAAATAAATTAGATGATGAAGATTTACCGTATTTAAATCAGGTGGTAGCTGATAGCCAGTACTATAGTGTTTATAATAATATTGGAGAAGATATAGGTGTTTCTTGGGTATCTGATGAAGATAAATATGGGTACATTTTATTGCTAGCTGTGGATAATTATGGCAAAACTAAGGGCTATGTCCAGGTTGATGTGGATAGTTCTGTGGTTAAGGAGCATGCTCCAAAATTAAGTGATGCTATTAAATTGCTGCCTGGTGATACTACGGATAAAGTTAGGTTTAAAGTTAAACTTGAGGACTCAGAGGAATCATATGAGGAACTAGATCCTGCTACTCCTTATATGTATGTTCTTGATAACTTTGAATATATTACCCCTGCTTTAGATGATAAATTGCACAATGGAGAAAATTATGATGGTGATATTACTGTTAGAATAGGCCAACATTTGACCTTGTTTGAGGTAAATAGTGAAAATAAGATTAAAGGATTTAAGAGATTTCTTGTTAAGAGTGAAGATATTAAACAGGGAAGTGCTGATTTTGCTTTAATAGATAATGGTGAGGGCAAAAATTGGCTAGCTGAAGGAAAAATCGTAAATGGTGGTAGTGGTATAAAGATTATTTTAAAGGACGCTCAATGGGCTGATGGTATAGATAAAAAACCTATTCGTGATGATTTGTTTAGTGGATTTAAGGCTGATAAGAATGTTAATCAGTGGTTTAATGTAATTACCAGACTGATATCTGATGGTGGTGGTATATCTATTAGTGAAACTAATACTACTAATGATACTATACATCTTTATTTACCTAATACTCCTGGATATGACATATCTGAGGATCAAGAAATTAAGCTTATAATACCACCAGAAGCTATTAAGGGTGCTATTAATCCTATTGAGGCTAGTGGCAGTATAATAATTAAACCTACTGTTGAGGCTCTTGTATCTGGGGATGTGGTAGATAAGATTATAAGGGAAAAAGACTTAATAGATGGAAATGTGGATATTGTAATTACACTATTAGATGGGAATTGGATAGGCGAAATAGATAAGGATGTTTTAATTGAAGGATTTGAGGGTGGAGAGAATTGGGATATTATTAAGGATGAATATAAAAATCACGGGGTGTTTACTAGGAATTCTAGTAAGAAGGTAACCCTTACACTGACTGGTCTACCAGCGGATCTTGAAAGTTCTATAAATTTAGGCAGTTCTAGGGAAGATGTTAATGTGATAATTCCTAAGGAATTGATTCAGGGAGCTACTGTAGATGTTGAAGCTACACCTATATTCTCAATTTATCCTGATGTATTGAAAATTCATGGTGAAGCTAGTGAGGATACTGTTATCATGCAGGCCCCAGAGGGAAAGGACATTTTGCAAGGTCATAATACTTGGAGGATAAAGTTAAACAATAGTAGCTTTATTGAAAATTTAACGGATAAAGAAATAAGGATTTCTAATTTACCTAGAGGCCTTTCTTACAAGATAGAGAGAATAGATGATGAAAATATGGATATTAAAATATCTGGTTCAGCTACCGGTCCTATTGGCCAAGGGGCAGATGTTATTCTTAGGATAAATGCTAGTGCAGTTAATGAGCCAAACTCTCAAGATTCAGATAATATTGTATTGAAGATTAAAGTTAATGAGGCTAAGGATTTTGAAGGCGTTGGGTATAAGTTAGAGGATGATAAAATTTATCTTACAGTGCCAGAAGCCCTAGTCAATAATGTGGAATACAGTATCGATTCTACCAATGGTATCAATGGAAGATGGGATAAGATAAATGTAAGGTCTCAATCAGTTTCATTATCCTTAAAGCCGGTTAAAGTATGGTTAAGGGAAAGACTTCAACCTAAGGTATTCGCCAAGGTTTTAGATTTAGACTATGAGCCTACTCCTGTGAATATTGGTATAAAGGCAATTGATTATGAGGAAGTTGATGATGGTGAAAGTAATGGGAAAATCCTCAAAAAGGTTACTTTAGATGGTGTAGATGCTACTATGGAATATAGCCTAGATGGAGGCAAGAATTGGACTAAGTTTTCATCTGATACACCTGACCCAATTACATTAGATGAGGATAGCGACTTAAGAATTAGAGTCGCACCTGTAATTGGTGATAGTGGCAATTTACCTTCATTGACTACTAAGAGATTAAATGGCCTATTCTTAGGGGATGTATCCTTAGAAGTAGGAGCTGGGAAAATTTCTAAAACTGAAACTTCTATGGAATATAGTCTTGATTCTGAGAATGGAAAAGATGGAAAGTGGAGTAGAGCTAGTGCCGGAGAAACCATGATTAACTTCAAGAAAGACAACAGGGTATGGATTAGAGAAGGTAAAAGTAATATAAACCTTTGGAAATTAGGGGAAGTTAGTGAAAAGGCTAAACCAGATTTATTTGATGAAAATGGGGGGATTTTGGTAAATGAAGAAGGCCAACCATTAATACAATATAATATTTTGGAAAAGACTTTGGAAAATAAGACTGATAAAGTTCTTGAATATAAAATGGCTAATGGCAGTTGGCATCTATTAAATGCTGAAACTTCATATATTGATTTCAGCTCTGGGAACTTAGATATAAGGACTAGGGGAGACGCAAATACTTTGCCTTCCCCAGGAGTGACTTTAGTAAGTATAGCTAAACCCATTGAACCCCCTGAAATTAAAGCTGATGATAATGATAAACTTATATATTATTTTGATGGCATATGGAAAGAGATAAATGATGATTTTCAATATAAAATTGCCACCAATGGAATATGGAAATCTGGTAAAGAATTTGAGAATGATGATTATAGATATGAATCTGTAATAGTATATGTAAGAAAAAGAGCCGGCGAGAAAGTCTTGCCTAGTATTGAAAAGTCTATTAGCTTTACAAAAAATTTAACCTTTGAAAATGTTAGATATAATGTTGTAGATAAGAAACTAGAGAGTGTTAGTTCTAGGATTGAATATAGTACAAACTCCTCTGACCAGAAAAATGGTATATGGAAGGATATCAAAGCTAGCAGCATAAGCATAGAGCCTTTTGAAGGAATGTATCTTTGGATTAGAGAAGTAAATAAACCTAGTACTGAATTGCTTTTAGTTACAAATTTAGAAAGATGGAATAAACCTATCCTTGGCAGAGTATATTACAACTTGGAAACCAATAAGATAGCCAATCAAACATCTCAAAACCTTGAATATAAAATATCCAATGGACAATGGACAAGGCTTGACGCCCAAAGTGATGCCTATGGAGTAGACTTTGTCCCTGGAAATTTTGAATTTAGGCAAAGGGCAACTGGAGATAAGATGGCTTCTCAGCTAAAGCTAAAGACAATTATCAAAGCTAAAGTTTCTGGGCCTAATATTGAATTTAGCGATATTGAGAATACAGTGGAATTTATTAACGGAACAGATTATTCTGAGTGGAAGAAATTTGAATATAGAATAGATCCTGAAGCAGGAAGCCCATGGATAAATGGAGAACTATTAGCTGGAGAGGATTTATCTGGCCATAAGCTTGTGGAGATTAGAAGTAAAGCAGATAGAAACACACTTTCTAGTCAAATTACAAGTATTAACTTTAGAAAAAACTTAGAACTAGAGAAAGTTATCTTAAGCCAGCATATCGATCCACATGAGCTAAACGGAACAACAAGTGAAATGGAATATCAAATTTATTTGAACAATGGTGAAAGAACTGGATGGGTACAATGTGATAATGACAACACCCTACTCCCTAGCTGGCTAAAAACCAATATAAACTTGGATAATGTTAAAAAAATAGAAATCCGCGATGGACGAGCAGGACTAAATGAAGATATAATTAAAGTATATTGAGACACGGGGACGGTTCTCTTGTCCCACTCTTCCATGTTTAAATTACGATATAATGAATGAGGCACAGGTATTCAACCCTGTGTCTCGTTTTTTTTAGCAGCTCTATATATCATGTTTTTATCAAGTCCCATCATATCTGATAATTGTCTCATGGAAGAATTACTATTGTTTTTTATTTCGGCTATTATCTGGTTTCTTAATTTTTTATCTTTGCAATCTTTTAGGTCTTCTAGTCTTAGATTATACTTATCCAAAACATTCTTAATAATCTCTAATGGGTCTATTGCTACTACTTGGTCTTCTTCAATATCCAGAAAGCTTTCATCTAAGTTTTCTGCCGTGAATTTCATAAATCTATTTATAGCCACATTTTTATTCTCAGAAAAACTACCTAAGATAAAATCAGTATCTACTATTGTATCTTCTACATTTCCAATATAAGTATTATAACTACTCCATCTATAGTCCTCTAATTTCCAAACTATATGGGCCTTAACAGGATTATTGTGGATATATCTAAGACAATTTAGTAAAGAAGCCTCCGTGTCTATGGTTTCACTTTTAAATCTACCTTGAAATAAATGTCCTACACGTTCATGTCTTTTATTGAAATAATATGAATAGCTTACACCAATTCTCTTCATGGTTCGGTGCAATGGATCTGCTTCTTCTCTTATAAGTAAATGAATATGATTGCCCATCAAACAATATCCATATAAGCTATATTCTCCTTCTGTATTCATTCTACGCAAAATGTCTAGAAATTCCAGTCTGTCTAGGTCATCTAAAAATATATTTCTTTTATTTATACCTCTAACCATAGCATGGTAAATTCCTGTTCTCCCCTGCATCCGAGCTTGCCTAGCCATAAACAATCCTCCCTTAATAATTAAATCAAGATTCTATTCTCATAGCTTACTTATGATATTAATACTTAAATCTTATAGTTGTAAATAGTGAGACAGGAGAACCGTCCCCGTGTCTCAGCTAAATAATTTTATAGCCCTTTCCAATTGCTTGTCTATACTTGTATTTTCAAGGGTTACATGGGGCTTTATGCCTTTTCCATGGATAGATATTTCATTTGGTGTTAGGTATTCTGCCGTTGTTAATTTTACCATTCTACCTCCTGTGACGGGAATAAGTGACTGGACTATGCCCTTACCAAAGGTTTTAGTCCCTATTAATATGCCAGCCCTGGTATCTTTTATGGCTCCTGCTAATATTTCTGAGGCTGAAGCTGAGTTTTCATTTACAAGCACTATTAACTCGTATTTTTTCTTTTTTAATGTGGATACATGAGTGACTAGAGATTTATTTTTTTCTTTTATATGGACTATTGGTCCTTCTGGTACAAATAGTCTACTAACTTCTATGGCTTCATTAAGCAAACCCCCTGGATTATCTCTTAAATCCAAAATTATCTTTTTTACTCCTTGGCTATCAAAATATTTCAAGGCATTTTTTATCTCTTTTGTTGCCTGAGAGTTAAATTCTTCTAAATAAATATAGCCTATGTTTTTCTCGAATATTTGATATTCTACTGGGTTTATGATTATTGTTTGTCTCTTTACCTTAAATGTTAATATGTCTTTTCCTCTTTTTATACCTAGGCTTACATTGGTACCTTCAGGGCCCTTAATCATTGATGATGATTTTTCTAATCCTAGACCTTTAATATCTAGACCATCTACAGATATGATCAAATCCCCTTCCCTTATACCTGCATTTATAGCTGGTTGGCCTGGTATGGGTTTTGTTACATTAATATAACCATCTTTTTCTTCTATATAAACCCCAATTCCACTAAAGTTTCCATTTAGTGAATTCATAAGATTGTCTGTTTCTTCCTTTGTATAGTAATCACTATAGGGGTCTAGGGATTGTAGCATTCCTTTTAATCCACCTTCTATTAGTTGTTCATTTCCTAGCTGGAAAGGATATTCTCGCTCTATAAGGTTTAAAACTTCTTGAAAAAAATTTAAATCTACCTTAGGCTCTAATAGTGTTTCAGCTTCTACTATTATGCTATTTGATATTAATAAAATCATTGCTATTAATAATGATATAAATGACTTTTTGTAGTTTAACATAAAAACCCTCCCCCAGATATTTTTCTCTTGTTTCTATATCTTATCATAGTAGATTGCAAAATAAAAGTGCAAATACCTAATGTAAAAGGCACCAAAGAAGGGGGGAAAATTCTTCTATGGTGCCTTTAGTTTATATCTTATCCAAACTAATCTATATTAATTTTCTATTTACCATTTCTGTTACTACGAAGGTTGCTACGTCTTCTGCGTAGGATCCTGTGCCGAATCCTGCATCGTAGCCTAGTTCTTTGGCCAATTCGTGATTTATTCTTGGTCCACCACAGGTTAGGACTACTTTATCTCTTATTCCTTCTGCTTCTAGTAGTTCTACTAGTTCAGTAAGGTTTGGTATGTGGACATCTTTTTGTGTTACTACTTGGGATACTAGGATTGCATCTGCATTTAGCTCTATTGCCTTGGCTACCATTTCTTCATTGAGGACTTGGGAACCTAAGTTATGTGCTTGTATTCCTGCGTATCTTTCTAGGCCAAAATGGCCTGCATAGCCCTTCATATCCATTATGGCGTCTATGCCAACTGTATGGGCATCTGTACCTGTACAGGCTCCGATTATGACTACATCTCTTTTTATATTGTCTTTTATATATTTTTCAACCTCTTCTTTGCTTAGAACTTCTACATCTACTTTTGGTACTTCTATTTGTGTGAAATCTACTGTGTGGCTAGTCTTGCCATATACTATTACATAAGTATATCCTATGCCTAGGTCTTTTGAATAAACTACTGCTGGTTCTTCAAAGCCCATTTGCCTTGCTAATATTCTAGCTGCTTCTGATGCTTCTTCTCCTGCTGGTACTGGTAGTGTAAATCCCATTTGGACCATTCCGTCATTTAAGGTATCTCCATAAGGTTTTACTCTTGTTAAATCTACTTTTTCAATAGCCTGCATTATTTTCCACCTCCAAGCATTAATTCAATAAATGGGTTAAAGTATCCTGAGTCTTTTTTAGCTACTCCATCTAAGCCTTTTCCACCTGTACGGGCTCTTTTAACTCCGCCAAATTTACCTTGTTCTATGGTTTGGAATAATCCTTCTTTTTCTATTTGAGTTAGGAGTTTTTCTCCATCTTTAAGTACTTGTTGGGCCCTAGATTGAATTATGCCTCCATCTTTAAACTCTATTTCATCTCCTAAATTTCTTGCATTGGAGAATATATATTCTGCATTTTCTATTGAAAGGTATCTGTCATGTAAGTGAGGTGTGTGGATTGCCTCTGTTAACATTCCTAGTAATTGAATGCCTTGGTTTGTCATTACGGATACCATATTGAATAGGGCATTTTGTACATGGCCCTTAAATATATTACCTGTCATAAACTTAGTTGGTGGCATATATTTTAATGGGGCCTTAGGGAATATTTCCCTTGCCATTTGTGCCTGGGCAAGTTCTAATAAAAATCCATTTTCTAAAGTTGGTTCCATTTCAAAGGCATGGCCTAGTCCCATTTGTTCTTCTGGTATTCCTGCTTTTATAGCAAATTGCTCATTAATAAACTGGGATGCCAATACTGTATGGGCGGCTTCTACTGCATCATCTGTTGTTAAGTAGTTGTCTTCTCCTGTGTTTATGATTATACCTGCAAAACCGTTGATTATTCTTGAGAAATATTGGTCAACTAGGGTTCTTTGCATGTTTATATCTCTAAATAGTATTCCATATAGGGCGTCATTTAGCATCATATCTAGTCTTTCTACTGCTCCCATGGCTGCTATTTCTGGCATACAAAGGCCTGAACAATAGTTACACAATCTAATGTATTTACCCTTTTCTTCTCCTACTTGATCTAGGGCTTCTCTCATTAAGCGGAAGTTTTCTTGTGTTGCATAGGTTCCACCAAAGCCTTCTGTTGTTGGTCCGTAGGGTACATAGTCAAGCAAGGATTGTCCTGTTGTCCTAATTACTGCTACAACATCTGCTCCTTGATGGCCCGCTGCTTTTGCCTGAGCTATATCTTCGTATATGTTTCCTGTGGCCACTATTACATAAAGCCAAGGTTTTTTTCCTTCTCCTATGGTAGCTAGATATTGATCTCTTTCTCCTCTTTTTGCTGCTATTTTATCTACAGTTTTCTGTGCTATTTCATATATGGTTTCTTTTATTTTTTCATCATCTTGAGCTGGTAGTCTTGTTATATCGATTTCTCCTGTGGATATTTTTTCTGCTATTTCCTGTGGTCTTAGTCCTGTACTAATTACTGCGTTCCCCATCCAATAGGATGCTCCTCTTTCTAGTCCCCCACCTTCTACTATATTATCTACTACTACATTTGGAAGTGGTTTTTCAATTTCATCTACTCCATCTACTCCTAGCAATCTGACTACTGTTCTTTCTGTTGATGTTGTTGTGTGTTGGTCTATAAACTTTTGCACGTCTTCTGCTATGTTTTTTGCTGCCTTTCTTGAACTATCTATTAATGCCTGATCAAGATTTAATTTACTCAAATTTATCACTCCTTTTTTCAATTGTTTAAGATAAATCCGGCTAATATATGAGAACAGTTCTACGATTCAATCTTTGAGAATTATCACCACACAAGAAAAAATAAAATTGCAAACTCGCTTCGCTCAAACATGCAATTTTTTCAATTTTTTCTCTTAGTGGGATAATTGCATCAAAGCTCTCATATGTAGCCCCTTATCTCATATATTAACCTCTACATATCTTTACTCACTATCTAAATACTCCTCGGCTCTCCTAAGGACTTCATCTTCTAGGCCCATTAGTTTTGCTATGTTTATGGCGTCTTTTGGGACTTGGGTTTCTTTTTTTACCTGTCTTAGTTGGTAGTTCATGTATTTGTTTACTATTTCCATTTTTTTATCTAGGTCGAATTCCTCTGCCAGGTCTAAGAGATTTATGGCAGATAGGCCTATTACTTGTAGGTGTGTGACTTCTTCTATATTTGCTACATTATCATAATGAGTTGTTAGCAGGGTTATTGATTCTTTTTCTTTTAGGTAGGATACTATTGCCTTTGATATCGCATATCCTTCTTCTGGATTGGTCCCCCTTGCTAGTTCATCTATTAATATAAGTCCTCTGTTATCTGATTTGACTAATGCTTCTTGTACTATTTTTATTTCTCCCCCAAAGGTTGATAGGCCTGAGTCTGTTGATTGCATATCCCCAATGGATGATTTTATAAAATTATTTAATCCTATACTCATCGTCTTAGCTGGTACAAATAATCCGTATTGTGCCATGGCTGAAAGTAATCCTACTAGTTTTAAGCTAATTGTCTTACCTCCCATATTTGCACCTGTTATGCAGGTTACCCCTGTCTTTAACTTTATGGATATAGGTGTGAATTCTAGGTTTTTCTCTCCTAAGAATTCTGCTACTTTTGGATGTATTCCCTCTTGTATTTCTAGCCCCTGGTCTTGTAGGATATTTGGCTTTACTCCATTTATGTCTATGGCATATTTTATTTTCCCTATTAGTAGGTCTAGCCTACCTATATGTGCCATGTTTCTAAATATTTGTTTTTGCCTTTTGCCTACTTGCTTGGAAAGGGTCTCTCTTATTAAGATTTCTTCTTGTTCTTCTTTGTCCTTTAACATGGTTACTTGTTTTTCCATGGTTTCCATTTCCAATGTTGGTTTAATGGAAAATTTGATATTAATATAGCTTTCTGACACATAGATTAAATCTTGGTATTCACTAATTTGTTTTATTAAATCCTTATTATCTTTTTGGACTATTACTGATGAATCTGGTCTTAGGTCTAAATTTAAGTCCTCTTTTATTTGGATTTTTAATTGTTTTTTCTTCTTTCTAATTTCATTATCTAGTTGTCTTTTTTTCTTTCTAGTTTCTCTTAAATCTTCTGAATAAGAATCATATATATAAAATGTGGATATTCCTGTTTCTTCTGGGTCTAATGCCTTTTCTAATTCTTTTATAGGCTTAATCTCAGTGTCGGAGAATATTGGCACATTATACTTTTCTATTATCTTTACTATATCCCTTATGAAAAACAGGAAGCTCTTTATTTCAAATAATTCTACTTCTGTTAGTATAAACCCATCTACTGCTCTTTTAATTGAAGTCCTAAGGTCCTTTATATGTGCAAATATATTGTTAAATTCTCTTCTTATATTTTGGTCTTCAATTAATGGTAATAGGCTTTTTATTTTATTTAATTCTTCTTTTAGCTTTTCTTCTTCACCTATAACATAGGGGGCTAACCTATTTTTATACATTAATCCATAGGGTGTTAATGTTTGTATTTGATTTAATATATACTGAAATTCTAGAGACTTCCTTGTGTTTGTATCCATAAATTCCAAATTATTCACCACCTAATACTAAGTCTACTACAGGTATATCATTTATGTAGTTTTTCATTTTTGCCAGAAAGTCTTCTGGTTGAAAATAGTAACCTGTTGGAGAATAGGGATTTAATGTTATTCCTATTAAGTTTATCTTGTCTAATACCCTTACATTTACTCCCTGTCTCATAAACTTTAGCCATTGCCTAGGCTGTATAAATATCTTTGTCCCATCTGTAATTATTAATTCTATGTTTTTATATTTTCTTGTGGTTGTGGTTAAATCTTCTAGGGTTTTATTGACTAAGGAACCAGGTATAACTAAGTATCTTGAGTCCTTTTTTATATACTCAGCCATTATATGGCCTGCATTTAAGGCTGTTTTTAGTGGGATCTTGTTTATATTATTACTATTATCTATTACTGCGATTTGGTTTTCATCTATTAATTTCCTAGCTATACCCTCTACTACTTTATCTTCAATTTCAGGCAAGCTTAGGGTCTTTACTACATGTAGGGTTTCTTCAATTACTCGGTTCATATCCCTGGATAGGACTGCCCCTGTAGATAATATTGTAGCTTCAGATATTGTAGGTGCTGCTTGGGATAGCCTGTCTAAGGCCCCATCTATTATTACAAATCCTGCACCTAGGCTTAGCATTAAATCTGCTACTTCTTTTATTTCAGATAAAAGTTGAGGGCCAGCCACTTGGACGTAGCCCCCATCTCTTACCCTACCTATTACTATTTCCCCTAAAGGACTTCTATATTCTGTTACTTTTAATATTTCTATACTTGCATCTCCCATTTCAAGCATTTTGCTAGCAGTGGCGATTAAACTGCCTTCTTCTACAAAAATCCTTGGCTTTTCCGTGTCTGTTACTATGTCTATAGATTCTCCGTCCCTACCAATGGAAGTAATTCCAATGGGAATCCCCTCTTCGTATGCTTGACCTATTAAATGGTTTAAAGCAACTGTTTTGCCACTATTTTTTGACATGCCTATGATTGATATTGTTTTGTATTTACCATTTATTAGGTTAATCATTTTATGCCCCTTTCAGTTGCAAAGTTCTAAAACCCAGATCCTTCGTCGCTAGGCTCCTCAGGATGACAGGACGGACTTATGCCCTCCCTTTGGATGTAATGTTCCGATTAATTTGTGACATGCTTCCAACAAGTTTACTTGTTTCTCTCTCTTCTTGCCAGGTAGCTTGGCTCTAAATATTTTACTTCTTCTCCTTGCAACAATTCTGCTACCCCTGAAATTTGAGCTTCTCTTTCCCCTTTGCAGGTTGGACATTGGCATTTTTCTTCTAGTACATTTGGTTCTGTATATGTTGTTATTATGCCTTCATAGTTTCTAAGAACTACTTTTGAAGGTGATTGAGAGATTAGATATTGAGGCATAACTGGAGTTTTTCCTCCCCCACCAGGTGCATCCACTACAAATGTAGGTA
>CAZWTU010000026.1:0-19903 GCA_964637035.1 uncultured Tissierellaceae bacterium | reverse complement strand
CCTAGCCATAGGGGCTAGGTACAAAAGGAAAAAGGTTTGATAAAATTAAGCTTAAGGATAAATTATTTGATTGATAACTACAAATATTAGATACTTAATGATATAATAAATACATAGGCCGATTGGCAAATAAACCCAAATAATTTCAAAATTATATTTTCTTACATAATCATTCAGAGGTTACAGCTATTAAAGCTATTTATTAGCTTTTTATTAATTAGTTTCTTGTTTGTTGAACATTGTAAAGATAGGGGGAGTAAGATGGAATGCAATGTGAAGACTAATAAATATGAAAGTTTTTTAATTAGCGAGAATAATATTGTCATCTCAGTTAATAAGGAACTTTTAGACATAATTGCTTGTACACAAGATGAGTTGTTAGGTAAGAGTCTTTTAGAAGTAAGCAGGATATTAAGGATAGATTCTCAAGTTAATTTAGAAGAGCTGAAAGGTGAGGCTACAATATTTCTCTTCTCAAAGGAATTAATCCCCATTGAAGGCAAGATATCATGTAAAATTATAGACCATGGTCTTCGAAGGATTTTTTCATTTGAAATCTACCATTTTAGTATGGCTAATGATAAGTTTAATTTGATTAGTCAATTGGGTACATATCGAGGTGATGGTGTTGCGTTTTTTACTTATCCTTGCCTAACCTTGATAAACTGCAATCAAAATTTTTTAGATTTTCTGAATCCACCTTTTAACATTAGAACAAATAGTATAGGGAAAGATCTAGTAGAGGTAGTGCCAGAATATTTATTGTTTGGATATGAGGAAATAAAAAGTCACATTGATAAACTTGGCACTAGCTATTACCTTGAGGAAAAATGTGTTGATATTAAGAATAGTGGAAAAGAGTATTGGAATATTACTCTTGTCCCAATATTTGCAGGGTTTAAGGTAGGGTATATAATATTGTCCTTGGAGGATGTTACGGAAAAGCTTGTAAATAGAAATATGCTTGAACAAAGAAATGAACAATTAGAGGCTGTAATTGATAAAATATCTGATGAAATAATAATATTTGATAAATATGGCTATATTATCCATTCTAATATGGGGTCAGATAAGCAGTTTGTTTCAGATAATCCTAATATATATAATTTTAATAATATTCTGGAACCCACAGCTATCTTGGATAAAAATAACCAGGTGGTAGAATTTAGAAATCTACCATTTAAAAGAGTATCTAGGGGGGAGGTTGTTTTAGGGTATGAAATGAAAGTAAAAACCAAGATGGGTATATTACATAGGGAAGTGAATGGCACCCCCATATATGATAAGGAAGGTAATTTTAGTGGTGGTGTGATGGTCTATAGGGATATAAAAGACAGACTTGAGCTGGAGGAAGCAAGATTAATAAAAACACAAAATGACCTTCTAAGTAAAGTAGTTGAATCCCTGGAACTTGAATTTGTCAGGTGTAGCTATCCAGACCTTGAAATAATAAGTACTAACGGTAGTCGTTTAGATGGATTTAAAGAAAAAATCCATGGAACTAAGCCTTGTGCTTCCCAAATTGGAAAGAGTTATTTTGATGTGTATCCTAAAAATCAAGAAAATAAAATCAAACTCTTAAATTACAACCTAATTGAGAAAGGAAAATATTCATTTGTAGATTATGCAACACATATGATAGATGGACAACAAAGATTTTTTAAAACCATAATCCAATCTATACTTGGGTTAAATAACAATATTGTAGAATTAATTTTTATTTCCATTGATATTACTGATGAGGTTAAGGCAAAAAATAAGTTGGAAGAAACTTTAGAAATGCAAAATCAAATGTTTACAAATATTTCTCACGAATTAAAGACCCCTTTAAGTGTAATATTTAGCGCTAGTCAATTAACTGAATTATATTTGGAAAGGGAAACAAATGTGATTAACAAAAGTAGTATAAATAAAAATATAAATATAATTAAACAAAACTGCTATAGGTTTTTGAAACTTATAAACAATATAATTGATTTGTCTAGGATAGAATCAGGCTTTTATAAACCTAATCTTAAAAATACAAATATAGTTGAAATTGTTGAGGAAGTTGTAGAATCCGTAAGGTCTTATGTGGAAATGAAAGGTCTACATATTATATTTAATACTGAAATTGAAGAAAAGATTATTGCTACTGATGTAGATAAGCTTGAAAGAATTATTTTGAATTTAATATCAAATGCAGCGAAATTTTCACCTAAGGGTTCAAATATATGTATTGAGATAAGAGAAAAAACTGATTCTATAATGATAATTGTTCGTGATTGTGGAGTAGGGATAAAAAGGGAAGATTTAAATACTATATTTGATAAATATAAAAAGGTAGACAACACCTTAATTAAAAACACTGAAGGAAGTGGAATAGGACTTGCTTTAGTAAAAACTATGGTAGATTTAATGGATGGAGAAATCAGTGTGAAAAGTGAACTTGGAAAGGGCAGCTTATTTACCGTAAGTCTTCCAGTAAAGCTATTAGATGAATGCCAAGCACCAACCACCCTGAAAGCAAGAGATGATAGAATAGAACAGATAAACATTGAATTCTCAGATATATATACTAAATAGCAGCAGCCAAAGGCTGTCATTCTAAATGTGTCAATTAAGTCATTCCGAGCTTGTGGAGGAATCTGTGTTTTAGGACCTAAGATTCCTCATTTCATTCGGAATGACAAGCTTTTTGAGATACATTATTTATAATATATATTATGCAAGAACAAGATTATAAAAACAGGGAAGGGCTAGGATGTTGCATATTTCAAAAAATCAGCCTTACAAAGGAGGAATTATAATGGCAAATATAAAGTATGAAATAACAGAGAAATTAGGAGTATTATCTGAAAGAGGAGATTGGACTAAGGAAATAAATATGGTAAGCTGGAATGAAAGGCCGGCCAAGTTTGACCTTAGGGACTGGAATCATGAAGAAGGTAGGATGGGAAAGGGAGTTACCCTTACTGATGAAGAGGCCAAGAATTTAATAGAAGCCTTAAAGGACGTAATACATGGATAAGAAATTTTTCATAGAAATTTTAGAGGGAAAAGATGTGGACTTAGAAAGATCCAAGGAGTATTGGGATGGGAGAGCTGAGAAGTTTTATGAATACACTAGAAATAATGATAATAATAGTTCCATAGAATTTTTAAAAGAGTTTATTGATCTAAAAGGTAAATCAGTTTTGGATGTAGGATTTGGTGCAGGGAAATATTTGAAACTGTTTTCGCAGGAAGGATCTAATTTATCTGGGGTTGAATTATCTGATGAGATGGTTAGATATGCTAAAAAACATTGTATGGAAAATGGAATAAATATTGATGAAATAGATATTTACAATATGCCCTGGGAAGATATTGATTTAGATAAATTAGGATGGAATAATAAATTTGATTTGGTATTTGCATCAAAAAGCCCAGCATTAAACTCTTATGAATCAATTAAAAAGTTAATTAGAGCTTCTAAAAATGGTGTATTTTTATCATCTCACATTTATATGGATGAGGATATATTCTCTAAGTTGTATAAAGAAATCAAAAAGGAAGAGTACAAGTCAAAGAGAAATAGATTTTGGAGTATTTATAATATATTATATTTAGACGGATATTATCCAAATATGAAAGTTGACCATAGAGAGAACAAGACAAAATTTACTAGTGATGAATTGGTAAAGAGATATTCTTATAGATTATTTAATGAAAACCCTAGTGAAGAAGATTTAATTAGACTGAAGGGATCAATTAAAAAGTATGAGATTAATGGAAAGGTTACTGTTAATATGGAAAGAAAAGACGTTTTAATGTATTTTCAGGTATAAAGTTTAAAAAGTAAAAATATTATGTCTATATATTAAGCCCTTTACAATAGACTAGATATGAAATATTATATACATATATAAAAGAAAAGGGAGTTTTAAAATGAAAATAGGCATAATAGGCTTACCTTTAACGGGTAAGACTACATTATTTAATTTATTAACTAACTCAGATATTGAGGTAGCTGAGTTTTCACAAGGAAAGCTAGAGGCAAATCAGGGTATGGCAATGGTGCCAGATGAAAGAATACATTTTTTATCTGATTTAAATAATGCAAGAAAATTATCTTTTGCTAGTATAGAATTAATTGATGTACCTGGTTTAGAAAAAGGTGCAAGTGTTGGCAAAGGTGTAGGAAATCAGTTTTTAAATAATGTTAGAAAGACAGATACTTTGGTTCATGTAATTAGAACCTTTAAAAATGAGAATATCATCCATCCAAACGGTGAAATCAATCCTATGAATGATATTGATACAATTAATATGGAACTCTTATTTGCAGATTTACAGGTTATAGAAAATAGAATTGAAAAAATTGAAGGCACTAGAAAGAACAAGGTAACAAAATTAGAATTAGAGGAATTAGAAGTATTGAAAAAATGCCAAGAAGGTTTGGAAGATGGTTTATTGCTAAACAATATCGACTTTAGTGATAGGGAAGAGGAAGTCCTAAAAACTTTTTCATTTTTATCTGAGAGACCAATGATTTTGGTTGTAAACTTAGATGAGGACCAGCTTTCAAGTGGAGAATATCCTGGCAAAGATGAATTAGACCAATATTCTAAGGATACCAATACACCAGTGATTGAGATATGTGCAAAGGTAGAGCAAGAAATATCTCAATTAAGTTCAGAGGATAGAGAGATGTTTATGGAAGACTTAGGAATATTAGAATCTGGTATAGATAGAATTTCAAAGACTGCATATGATCATTTAGGTCTTATATCATTTCTAACTGCAGGAGAAAAAATAGTTAAGGCCTGGACTGTTAGAAAAGGTACACCTGCCCCTCAGGCAGCAAGTAAAATTCATACAGATATAGAAAAAGGATTTATAAGGGTAGAGGTATGTAGATATAAAGATATAAAAGAACATGGATCTATGGCTAAATGTAAAGAACTTGGACTTGTTACTTTAGAAGGTAAGGAATATATTGTTCAAGATGGAGATATTGTTGATTTTAGGTTCAATGTTTAATAAAGATTAGGGTATAATAAAGATTAGGCTTAAGCTTAGTCTTTATTTTTAAATTGAAAAGGATTTTGTGGAGGAGTGATACCGTGTCTTTATTTGATATGATTGCACCAATATATGGATTATTTTTTAACTTTCAGGTAAAATACTTTAAAAGCATATATGATAAATCTAGTCATGTATTAGATATTAGTAAATATGATAGTGTACTTGATATAGGTTGCGGGACTGGGGCTCTGCCTAAAATTCTGTATGATAAAGGGTTAAAGGTAGTAGGTGTAGATCCATCTGCAGGAATGCTAAAGCAAGCTAATAAAAAATTAAAAGATGCATCCATAGAGTTGGTGAAAATAAACCCTGGGGATAAATTACCCTTTGAAGATAAATCCTTTGACCTGGTAATCACATCCTATGTAGCCCATGGTTTAAAGACAAAAGAAAGAATAGAATTATATGAAGAGATGAAAAGAATTGCAAGAGAAATAGTTATAATACATGATTATAATGACAGACGAGGGGCTTTGACTACAGTTATAGAATGGTTAGAAAGAGGAGACTACTTTAACTTTATCAAAGTAGCCAAAGAAGAAATGAAAGAAGTTTTTGGAAAGGTAAAGGAGATAAATGTAGATACTAGGGCTTCTTGGTATATATGTTATTGTAATGAAAAGGAAGGATTTTTACCTGATTTTTTTGATGTATGTTAGTTTTATTAGGAGTAAAAAGGAGAAGAAAAATTGAAAAAGAAAATTAATTTAAATTCAGAAAGTAAGGAAGCAATGAGGAGTAAAATAGTCAAGTATTTTTTTGAGGAAAGGGACGAGGATTTAGGGGAATTAGCTTCACAGCTAATACTTGATTTTTTTGTAGAAGAATTGGCACCCTCTATATACAATCAAGGTGTGGAAGACGCTTACACTTATTCGAGGGACAAGCTGGAGGATTTATTTGCTTTACAGATTAAGAGGTAAATATGGATTGAATAAAATACTGAAAAAAAATCTAACAATTATAATTGTTAGATTTTTTTAATTAACAATAGTGGTTACTAAATTCTCACCTGGATTTAATTGGTATTGACAGATATTGAATTCTCCAATATACTATGTAAGTACTTACTGACATTGGGGGTGGAAATTTGGATAAACCGGCAAGGACTAGGATGAATAGGCAAGAAAGAAGCTTACAAATACTCGATTCTGCTTTAAAGGTTTTTGTAGAAAAGGGTTATAATGGCGCAACTACTCAAGAGATTGCAAAGAGGGCCAATATATCGGAAGTTACCTTATTTAGACATTTTGACTCTAAAAAAGAAATATTTATGCAAGGAATTGAGCCTATATTAATTACAACACTAGAAGATTCCATAGTGGAATCAAAGGACTTATGCCCTGTGGAAAAATTGAAATATATTTTAATTAACCGGATCAATATTCTTACAAAACACCATAAGGTAATTAAACTTATTTTAATGGAGAGTCAAGTTAACCCGGATGTAGCAAATTTAAATTATATTGAAAAGATATCGGATTTATTTAAGGAGACTATTAATAATTCTGGATTAAAGATGAAAAATCCAGAATTTGTTTTAAGAATATTAATGGGAAGTATATTATCTTACTTATACTCACCTGAAATGGATAATGAAAAGATAAGCGGCTTTGTAAATGATTTTCTAATATCTATTATAATAAATTAGGAAATAAGGGAGACAAACAACAAAAATTTAGACGTAAGAAAGAAGGAATGGAAGCTTTGAATAAATTATTTTACAAAATTGGTGTAAGAATAGCTAAAACACCTATAAAAATGCTATTGATATTTATTTTGATATTTGCCATTATGGTATCGGGAGCAATTAGAGTAAATATGGCAACAGGTAATGAGACATTGGTAAATACAGATAATGAAGTATATATATCAAATCATGAAATGGAAGAAAACTTTGGTGGAGACGCCATAATGGTGCTATTTGAAGGGGAAGAAGAGAAATTACTTGATGTGAAAAATCTAGAGAAGATGTGGAATGTAGAACAAAGGCTACAATATAATGAGAATGTTTTCTCCTTTATGAGTCCAGGAAGCGTTATTCATCAGATGGCTGATAGACAAAGTACAGAAATAAAGAAACAAGTATTGACTATAAGTGATGGACTTGAAGAAATGTCAGATAAACTTATGGAAATTGGGGAAGAATTATCTAGTAAAGAATTAAAAGATCCAAGTGAAATCCAGGGGAAATTAGATAATCTTTCTGATATTACTGGTGTCTTCAATAAATTAATTTCTGGACAAGATAATTTGGGTGCAGGAGTTACTGAGCTTAAAGGCGGGCTTATGAATGTTAATCAAGGTTTAGATCAAGTGTCTCTGCAACTAAAGGGAATGGCAGGTCAATTTGAAAACAACCCTGAGATGAAAATGAAGTTAAATACTATTGCTGAAAACATAGGTAAGACTTCACAAGGTTTACTGACCATGGCTGAAAAAACTAGTTTTATGAAAGAAGGAACTGAAAACACCTCTAAGGGATTGAAAAATATTTCTAGCAAACTTAAAAACGAAACTAGTGGAATGAAGGAAGGACTGTCTGGGGGAATTTCCCCAGATGAGTTAAAAACTATGGCAAATGGATTTATTACTATGGGTGAGAACTTAGAAAGTTTAAGCCAAGGTTTAGAAATTTTTTATAATAAATCAGGTATGATGGTAGCCAATTTTCCTGATAATCAAGAAGAATTGGATAACATTTTATATGATGAAGATGGGGAATTACGTGGTATGTTTTCAGATGTTATCTTAGATGAAGGCCATAGTTTAATGATGATTAAACTTGTAGGAAACCTAAATGATGAATATAAAGATGAATTATATGAGGAAGTAACTATTGCTTTGGATAAGGAAGCTTTCGATGATGTTTCCTTTATAGTATCAGGTAAACCTGTGTTAGATTCCTCTTTAAGATCTGAGATGCAGGTTAATATGAAATACATGGTAGGATTTGCTGTAGTTTTAATGTTTGCTATACTAATGCTTGTATTTAAGATTAGATGGAGAGTCTTAAGTCTAGGAGTTATATTTGTATCTGTAATAGGAACCCTGGGTTTTATGGGGCATATAAGTGTACCTATGACAATGGTTTCTATGGCTGTATTCCCAATATTGATTGGACTTGGCATTGATTACTCTATACAGTTTCAAAATAGATATGAGGAAGAAAAATCTACTAGCAAGACCTTAGGTCAAATAGGTAAGGCAGTTGGGATTGCAGTATTAGCAACAGTATTGGGTTTCATATCCCTTTACGCTTCACCTGTACCAATGATACAGGATTTTGGTAAAATGTTGACCATAGGTGTTATTATAAGTTTTATCGGTAGCATATTTTTATTAATGCCAATATTAAAAGCTAGAGATACTTTAGAGGATAAATCTGAAATAAAGTTTAAGAAAATAGACGACAAACCTACCATTATAGATAAGATTTTACAATCTACCACTAAGTTTGTATCAAAATATTCTCTTATAGTAATTGCAATAGCAATTGTCTTGGCTGGTTTGGGGTTGGTTGGAGATAGTAAAGTAGGTGTAGAGACTGATATTGAAACTTTTATGCCTCAAGATATGGCAGCTTTATCTGACATACACTATATAAGAGATATAGTAGGATCCACAAATCAAATTTCAATTTATATGGAAGGTGAAAATCTATTATCTGAAGAAAATATAACTTGGATGAGAGATACTATATCTGATATAGAAAAAGACTTTCCAGATGAAATAGAAAATATTAAATCTATAGATAATTTAATAGCTAATTTTTCTGATGTGGAAGATTTATCGTATAATGAATATATGGATATTGTAAATGATTTCCCAGTGGAACAAAGAAGAATGTTTATAAATGATGATATAAATAAGGGTGTAATCCTTATGAATGTAAATCACATGGCTACTGAAGAACTTCAAGATTTTATATATAGTATTGAAGAGCATCTTGATTCTGCTCCAATGGATGTGTCTATAACTGGTAAAAGTGTTTTAGATGTAGAGATGGTAAGTGGTTTAACAGAGGGTAGAGTTAAGATGACCATATTAGGTATAGTCTTAGTATTTGGGGCCTTGTTATTGATATATAGAAATCCATTTAAAGCTTTTATTGCCATATTCCCAATAATATTAATAGTGGGAATGTCTGGTGGAATAATGTATTTATTAGGCCTTAAATATACTCCAATAACTGCCACTTTAGGTGCTTTGATACTAGGTATGGGGACAGAGATGACCATAATTTTATTGGAAAGATATTTAGAAGAAAGAGCTTTAGGTAAGGAAAAACTAGAGTCAATGCTAGTTACTGTAAGTAAGGTAGGAAAAGCAACTGTAGCTTCAGGATTAACCACTGTAGGAGGATTTAGCGTATTAATGTTGTCTAAATTTGTTATACTACAAGATTTTGGTTTGATGACAGTAATAAATATTTCTTTAGCTTTAATGAGTACATTTGTTGTTTTACCAGCTGCAATTTTATTAATGGACAAATTAATAGTAAGTAAAAAAACAAGAAATCTGTAAAATGTAGAAAAAGATATAATTTTTATAAAAGGGTGGGGTTTTATACACCCTTTTTATATTTGCAAAAGCCTTATAATTGTTATATTATATTAGGAAAGTATAATTGAACATAAGGGGCGATGACATGGAATTACTAAAGCAAAGAATGATTAAAGACGGAGACATCAGGGCTGGAAATATAATTAAAGTAGATAGTTTTTTAAATCATCAAATTGATATAGATTTATTAAATGAAATAGGTAAAGAGTTAAAATCTAGATTTGCAGGGATAAAGATAGATAAAATTCTTACTATAGAAGCTTCTGGTATTGCTATTGCTGTTATTGCAGCTCAATATTTTAATGTTCCAGTTGTTTTTGCTAAAAAAACTGAGTCAAAGAACTTAGATAAGGATACATATGAGAGTGATGTCTACTCCTATACTAAAGATAAAACTTATACAATAAAAGTATCAAAAAGATATTTAAACCAGGGAGAGAATATATTAATAGTAGATGATTTCCTAGCTAGAGGTAAGGCAGCCCAAGGGCTTATTGATATCATAGACAAGGCAGAATGTAATGTATCCGGTATTGGTATAGTCATAGAGAAAGGCTTTCAAAGTGGTGGGGAAGAAATAAGGGAAAAGGGAATAAGATTAGAGTCTTTAGCTATAGTTGATAATATAGATAATGGGAAAATAATATTTAGATAAAAAAGGGTCAAGCTTTATTGTTAAGCTTGACCTTTTACTATATCCTCACTTGATGATAAACTTTTTTGCCTTTTCTAATTAGGATTTTATCTTCATTAAAATCATCTAAAGTAATTTGTTTGTTAATATCTTCTATTTTAACATCATCAATGGAGATACCACCTTGCTGGACAAGCCTTCTGCCTTCACCATTGGATTTAGTTAATTTTAATTCCTTTAACAAATCTAATATACCTATACCTTCTTGGAATGTTTCTTTTTCCATTTCAGTAAAAGGTATGGAACCTTCATCAGCTGATCCAGAGAATAATGATTTTGCAGCAGTTTCTGATTTTTTAGCTTCATTTTCCCCATGAATCATTTTAGTTACTTCAAAGGCTAATACTTCTTTTGCCTTATTGATTTCTGCTCCTTCTAATGAGCCTAGTATCCTAACTTCTTCCATTGGCAAGAAGGTAAGTAGACTTAAGAATTTTTCCACATCCCTATCGTCTACATTTCTCATGTATTGATATAGTTCGTAGGGCGGTGTTTTTTCAGGGTCTAGCCAGATAGTACCTGCTTCTGTTTTACCCATTTTGATACCTGCTGCCGTTGATAATAGTTTAAATGTCATAGAATATACTTTATCCTGTTCGATTTTCCTAACTAGTTCATATCCTCCCAGCATATTAGACCATTGATCACTTCCGCCAAGTTGAAGCTTACATCCATGATTTCTATATAAGTGCAAGAAGTCATAGGATTGCATTAGCATATACCCAAACTCAAAGAATGTTAGACCTTGTTCTAACCTGTTTTTATAACAATCGAAAGTAAGCATTCTATTAACTGTAAAATGAACTCCTATTTCTCTCATAAAATCTACAAAATTTAGGTCAAGTAACCAATCAGCGTTATTTACTATGATTGCCTTGTCTTCACTAAAGTCAATAAATTGAGATAGTTGTTTTTCAAATCTGTTTGCGTTGTAATCGATCATTTCTTTAGTCATCATTTTTCTCATATCAGACTTAGCAGATGGATCGCCTATCATTGTGGTTCCCCCACCTAATAGGGCTATAGGTTTATGACCATGTTTTTGCATATGCATCATAACCATTATTTGCAAAAAATGTCCTAAAGTCAAACTGTCAGCTGTTGCGTCGAATCCAATATAGAATGGAACAGATTCACTAGCTAATAATTCCCTTAAATCATCTTCATATGTGGCCTGATCTATATAGCCTCTCTCTTCTAATACATCAAATACATTTTTCATATAATCCCTCCTAAAAATAAAAAAAGGGTTTCCTGTCGTCTGAAAGGACGAGAGGAAACCCGTGGTACCACCTTAATTTGCATAAAGCCTCTGCCACGTAACGTGTGGGAACCGCAATAAAATCGAACTCCAGAATTGTATTTCGCTGGCTAAGGATATAGACCTCTCACCAAGGGTCTATTCTCTGTGAATTGTCCTAAAGACAGCTACTTAAATCCTTCAATGTTTGTTATTCATTTAATGTTATATTATTATAATAAATTTTCTTTGTCAAGGATAAAAATTACTCGACTTTTAGTTCTTGACTGTTCTCCCATAATCCGTGGATATTACAGTATGATGTAGTATATATTGTTCCTGATTTTTCAACTTTGAAATTAAGTGATGCATCTGGTTCCGCAAATAAGCCACTTTCCCCATGAGCTGAGAAATCAAATGTACCTATTTCAATTGGGAACTTGTGTCCTTCTGGTTGGAAATATACCTTTATCCAAGCTATGTAGTGCTCGAATGTGTTAGGATGCCCTATTTCTTCTCCTATATTTACTTCAACTTTAATTACTTCCCCTGCTTTTGCTGTTTCTGGTGCATGAATAACAGGTACATGTTTTTCACCTTTCCAATCTCCACTTTGATATAATTTGCCTAAACTTTTCATCAATAAAACCTCCATTTTATTATTTCTCTTTCATCTGACTTTATACCCAAGTACAATAAAAATATTCAATTTGACTATTTAAAATTTCTTTTTTAGAGTATAATAAAGATATAGATATTTAATAGGAGAGATAAGATGGGAAAACTAAATTTAATTGCAACGACTACTTTTGGTTTAGAAGCTGTAGTTAAAAGAGAGTTAATAAAGCTAGGATATAATGACTTAAAGGTAGAGAATGGAAAAGTCAATTTCATAGGAAGTGAAAAAGATATACCTAGGGCTAATTATTGGCTTAGGGTAGCGGATAGAGTATTGGTTAGAATGGGTGAATTTAAGGCCTTAACCTTTGATGAATTGTTCGAAAAAACTAAAGCACTACCCTGGGATGAATGGATTCCAGAGGATGGTAATTTTGTAGTAGAAGGTAAGAGTATAAATTCTAAATTATTTTCTATATCTGATTGTCAAAGAATAGTAGAAAAGGCTATAGTTGAAAAACTGAAAACAAAGTATGATGTAAGTTGGTTTGAAAAGACAGGGGCGAAATATACTGTTGAGGTTGCTTTGTTAAAGGATGTTGCTACCCTAACTATAGATACTTCTGGTGAGGGATTGCACAAGAGAGGATATAGAGATAGGCAGGGAGATGCCCCTATAAAAGAAACTTTAGCTGCTGCTATGATACTTTTAAGTTTTTGGAATAAAGAAAGGGTTTTATTTGACCCCTTTTGTGGTTCAGGTACTATAGCAATTGAGGCTGCAATGATAGGAAGAAACATGGCTCCAGGCCTTGATAGAAACTTCGCATCAGAGGAGTGGCCTAGGGTCAAAAAAGAGTATTGGCAGGAGGCTAAAAGAGAAGCCTTTGAAGCAATAGACACGGAGACTAAGCTCCATATACTTGGGTGTGACATAGATAAAAGAGCTATACATCGTGCAAGGGATAATGCGGCAAACCTTGGTTTTGAAGATGATATCGCTTTTTTTAATAAGGATTTTCGAGATGCTGAACTTAATAATGAATACGGTGTTGTAATTACTAATCCGCCATACGGCGAGAGAATAGGAGAAAAAGAGGAAATAGAAGAACTATTCAAAGATTTAGGAAGCAAATTTGAGGAATTAGATACCTGGTCAACATATATAATTACTTCAGATGAGAATCTTGAGACACATTATGGGAAAAAGGCAGATAGGAAAAGGAAACTCTACAACGGAAGAATAAAAGTAGATTATTATCAATACTACGGACCCAGGCCAGTGAAAAAGAATTGACTTTGATAATTGAGAATTTACAAATAAAGTAATAGTAAAATAAAAGAATAATAAATTAAGTAAGGGAGGTAAAATAATGACCATATATACGAAAACGGGAGATAAGGGTAAAACTAGCTTATTCGACAATAAAAGAGTATTTAAAGATGATATTCGGGTAGAGGCCTATGGAACCGTAGATGAATTAGGGGCTTTCATGGGGCTAGCTAAGAACTATGTGGAAGATAAGGAAATGTATGATTATATTTATAAGATACAAAATAAATTATTCACTGTGGCTTCTATTTTAGCTACAGAAGATTCCACAAAGATAAAGCATAATATAAAAGAAACTGATATAAGTGATTTAGAAAATATAATTGATGTTTATATGGGCAGGCTAGGGGACCCTACAGGTTTTATAGTAAATGGATCAGGTAAAAAATCTGGTCATCTCCATGTGGCTAGGACTGTGTGCAGGAGAGCAGAAAGAAGAATAATTACCTTGTCAGGAGTAGCCCAGGTAGATGGTCTGCTTATAAAATATGTAAATAGACTATCTGATGCATTATATGCAATGGCCCGGTACTCTGAAGAAAATGAAACAAATGTAAAATATGATTAATTAAGTATATAGAAACCATTAAAAATTATTAATAAAACATTGGACTTTATCAGTATAAAGTTATAAAATGGATGTAATAATATTTGGAAATATGTTGAAATATGTTATAAAATATAAGTAATTATTACTTGCAATAAATAAATGTAATATATTTTATATATCTAAAATAAAAAGAATGTAGGTGATGTCATGCTAAAAAAAGAAGACCTAGGTTATATGGAAGAAACAGTAGAAAAAGGGATTTTAAATTACCATGTGTTGGAAAGCATGGCTGACTGGGTTAGAGTTATTGACAAAAAAGGAAATATTATATATGCCAATAAAACCATGAAGGATGAATTGGGGCATGACATCGTGGGTAAAAAATGTTTTACATCCTATGGTCAAACAGATTATTGTAATTTTTGTATTACTGAAAGAACAATAACAACTGGTGAAATTGTTCAAAAAGAGCAAAAAGTTTTTGGTAAGCATTTTTCAATAAAATCTTCCCCTGTTACAAACGGTAAGGGGGAAATTTATGCTGCTGTAGAAGTTTTTAGGGATGTAAGTAGGGAAAGAAAATTAGAGTTAGAATTAATTGAAAGAAATAAAAAGATGAGAACAGATTTAGGATTTGCAAGAAGGATCCAGGAAAAGATTTTACCTAATAAGGGAAAGCTATATAATTTATCTATTGATTATATATATAATCCTTCAGAAATGTTAAGTGGTGACATGTTTGATGTGTTCCCAATTGATTCAGAACATGTAGGTATGTATATATCAGATGTATCAGGTCATGGAGTAGCGGCTTCTATGACAACTATGTTTATCAGGCAGACTATGAGATCCATTAGAGATGATATATTAAACCCTGCCGATGCACTAAGAGAATTACACCAAAGATTTAAAGATTTAGATTTAGAAGTAGACAAATATTTTACAATGTTTTATGGAGTATTTAATAAATCAACTTATGAATTTAAATATGCAAATGCAGGGCATAACTGTGTCCCTGTAAAATATAACCATAAAAGTATAGAACAATTAAAAGTAAGGGGATTTCCCATAATGCTTATTTTTGATGATATAGAATATGAGGGAAAAAGCGTCTACTTGGAAAAGAAGGATAAGTTGTTATTTTTTACAGATGGGATAACAGAAATGAAAAATAGAGATGGTGTTGAGTTTGGGGTAGATGGTGTTATAAACTTAATTGAAGATAAAAAGGACATTACACTTTCCCAGATAGAAGAAACTATAATCAATTATTCTTGGGCTGAACAGGAGGATGATGTTGCTATTGTCCTTGTTGAAGTAGATAAATAAAGAATCTAAACAATATGATTTGTTTAGATTTTTTATTTATAATTAATTAGTTTCTATTATTGATTTACTAGTGGATGTTTGATATAATATTAACATACCAGAAAGGAGATGATTTCTTGAGTTCAGATAATGTGATAATTGAAAAACAGGGAAATATTGCAATATTATATATTAATAGGCCTAAAGCCCTAAACGCTTTAAATACTGATTTATTAAAAGGGTTAAATTGTGCTATTGATAAGCTTATGAATGATGAAGATACTTATGTAGTTATTTTAACTGGAAAAGGCAAGGCATTTGTAGCAGGGGCAGATATAGGTGAAATGAAAGATATGACACCTGTTGAGGCAAGGGCATTTGCTGACAAGGGCTTAAGTTTATTTAGGAAAATTGAATTGATGGATAAACCTATTATAGCCAGTGTTAATGGATTTGCATTAGGCGGTGGTTGTGAACTTTCCATGGCTTGTGATATTAGAATTGCTAGTGACAGGGCAAAATTTGGACAACCAGAGGTAGGCTTAGGGATTACACCTGGGTTTGGGGGCACTCAAAGGCTTTCTAGATTAGTTGGGGAAGGCAGGGCTAAGGAATTAATATTTACTGCTGATGTTATTGGGGCAGATGAAGCTTATAGAATTGGTCTAGTAAATCAGGTGGTAGAGAGTGATAAATTAATGGATACTGCTATGGAAATGGCAAACAAGATAGTTTCAAAGGGACAATTAGCTATAAGATATTCAAAGGATGCCATTAATAGAGGTGGCCAGGTTGATTTGGATACGGGAATGTCTATTGAAAAGAATTTATTCGGCTTGTGTTTTGCGAGTGAAGATCAAAAGGAAGGCATGGCAGCCTTTTTAGAAAAGCGCAAGCCTGACTATAAATTAAAGTAGTGGTATAAAATTTTTTTTGGAGGTGTCTTATGAAAATAGGTATTTTAGGTAGAGGAACTATGGCTAGTGGCATAGTTCAAATGTTTGCACAAAAGGAATATGAAACACTGATGTGGGTTAGGTCTATTGACGAGGAAAACCCAAAGGCTAGTATAAAATCCATAGAAAGAAATTTAAATAGATCTGTGGAAAGAGAACGAATTTCCAAGGAAGACATGGAGAATATATTGGGTAATATTACCATAACTACATCGTATGAAGATTTAAAGGATTGTGATTTAATAATTGAAGCTATAGCTGAAGAAATGGATCTTAAAAAGGAGGTATTTGGGAAATTAGATAACCTTTGTAAGGAAAGTACTATTTTAGCAACTAATACTTCATCCTTATCAATTACTGAAATAGCTAGTGCAACTAATAGGGCTGATAAAGTTATTGGCATGCATTTCTTTAATCCAGCTGTTATAATGAAATTAGTAGAAGTTACAAGGGGACTTGCCACTTCAGATGAAACTAATAAGCTTGTAATGGAATTATCTAAAAAACTTGGAAAAACTCCTGTTGAAGTAGAAGAGGCACCAGGATTTGTAGTTAATAGGATTCTTATACCTATGATAAATGAAGCAGTAGGTATCTTAGCAGATGGAGTTGCAACAGCAGAAGATATAGATGAGTCAATGAAACTTGGTGCAAATCATCCAATGGGACCATTAGCCTTAGGCGACTTAGTAGGCTTAGATGTATGTTTAGCAATTATGGATGTATTATATGAAGAATTTGGAGATTCTAAATATAGAGCCCATCCTCTTCTTAGAAAGATGGTTAGGGGACAATTGTTAGGACGTAAAACTAAGAAAGGTTTTTTTGAATATTAATACAATAAAAAGCAATGGATTAGTCCATTGCTTTTGTATTATTAAAAGATAATTTGGTTACAATAGACCTATAAACTTACTTGAAAGGCGGATTTTCATGAAAAGATTTTATAAGGTGTTTATTGTGTCAGCTATCTTTTTTTTTATAGCTGTTTATATAGGTGCAAATTCTTATATACAAGAAAAAAATATAGTACTTGAAGGTAATATGGGATTTGGATTTTATGAAAATATAAATATAGCTAAAACAATTGTGAAAAAACTTGAAATAGAACCAAAGCAAGCAGAAGTTTATTCTTCTTTAAAAGAGGCAGTAGAAAAGAGTAATAAAATAAATATTCTAATACTTGGAATGGAGGGCATAAGAACAGATACAATAATTTTAGCAAATTTCTGTCCTGATAGTAAAAAAGTTAATTTAATTAACATTCCAAGGGATACATATATTCATCGGAAAGGTTATAATAATGCAGAATTAAGAAAGATAAATAGTGTGAATGGTGCCCACGGTATTCCAGGTGTAAAACAAACTGTATCTTATATATTAGATGGAATTCCTATACACCATCACATTATATTAGACTATAAGGGAGTAGAAAATATAATTGACCAGTTAGGCGGTGTGGAAGTAGACGTACCCATTCATATGAAGTACAAGGATCCATCTTCTAAACCACCTCTTAATATTGACATTCCTCCAGGTAAACAAATCCTAGATGGTAAGAAGTCCCTAGATTTTTTAAGATATAGGAAAGGAAATAACAATAAGGGTGGTTATATTGATGGAGACATAGGCAGGATAAGGGCCCAACAGGAGTTTGTAAGGTCTTTTATAGACAAAGCCAAGGATGATATAATTGTAAGCCTTAGAAAAGGGATTAAGCACATTAAAACGGATATTAGCATTATGGACTCACTGTCTTATGGGAGAAAGACTATAGGAATGACAAATGATGATCTTGAATTAATTATTCTGCCTGGCAAATCAGAGTTTAGAAAAATAAATAAGAAAGTGTTATCATATTATATTTATAATAAATCAGAGGTTACAAACTTATTAGAAAAAATTTATAATGTAAAATAAATTGATATAAAAAATGATTTATAGATATAAAAAAAGAGACTTTATGAATTGATCTATATCATAAGTCTCCTTTTTATTTACACAGCTGCTTTTTCTTTATTTTTTTTTAATATCGATTCACCTACTAAGTAAATATTTCCAGCACCCATTGTAACTATTATATCGTCTTCCTTAGTATTGTTTTTCAAATAAATTTCAATTTCTTTAAAGGTCTTAAGGTAAATTGCATCTAATCCTTTATCTATTATTGCATCTTTTAAATCTCTAGAATGAATTACACCATTGTCTTTTTCCCTTGCTGCGTATATATCTGTTATTATGGTTTTATATGCCCCATGAAAAGATTCGGCAAAACTATTTAGTAATAATTTGGTTCGGGTAAAGGTATGGGGTTGAAAAACACAATATATGTTGCCAGACGTAGAATTTTTAAGTGCATCTAATGTGGCAGTAATTTCTGTTGGATGGTGTGCATAATCATCAATGATTTTTACACCATTATAATATCCTTTAAATTCTAACCGTCTATGAACTCCACTGTAACGAGAAATATTTTTTTGTATATCATCCATGCTTATTCCATTTAAATGAGCTGCTGCAATGCTAGCAAGGGAATTATATATATTATGAGTTCCCATTACATTTAAATTGATAGTATAAGTACCATGGTCTTTAATGTTTAATATATATGATGAGAAGCCGTTATTAGAAAAATCAACTTTTTCTACCCTATAATCACTATCTTGGCTAAATCCAAAAGTTAAAACTTTTGCTTTTGTATTATCTATTACTTGCTGTGATCCTGGATCATCAGAATTAATAATTAGATAGCTATCTTCACTTAAATTTTTTCCAAACTCTACAAATGTACTTACAATATGATCTATACCTTTAAAATAATCTAGATGGTCTTCATCAATATTTAAAATAATTGCCATTGTGGGAAAATATTTTAGTATATTTCCTTTGTATTCGCATGCCTCTGTAAGAATAAAATCTTTAGAGCCTAATTTTACATTGCCACCGATTTCGTCTAATTCCCCTCCTAGAAGTATTGTAGGATTTAAAGTTGAAGGGTTCAATATAGTAGATAGCATACTTGTAGTAGTTGTTTTCCCGTGAGTTCCTGACACTGCAATAGAATTATTATAATTTTTCATTAATGCACCTAAGAAATTTGCCCTATCAACTAAAGGAATGTTTTTTGTTTTACCCTGTTTTAATTCTGGATTGTCCTTTGGTATTGCATCTGTATAGATAATTAAATCTGCATTATTTACATTTTCAGCCCTGTGATTTATGTAAATTTCCGCACCTAAACTTCTAAGTCTATCTATTTTCAAACTGTCTTTAGAATCTGAGCCAGTAACCTTATAACCTTCATGTATGAGGATTTCTGCCAATCCACTCATTGATATACCACCTATTCCAATAAAGTGGATTTGAGAATATTTGTCGCTACTTATGGAAAATTCAAACATTAGATTTCCTCCTAATTTAATTATTTCTTTATTTATTATTACCAATATATATTTTAATATTATTTTATTCTAAACATATTAAATTGTCACTGATAGATTATATCACAATGAAATAATAATTAAAGCCTTATGTAATATTATGTAAGTTTTATTTATTTAGTGAATAGAAGAAATAGTAAAATTTAAAA
>CAZWTU010000025.1:0-20007 GCA_964637035.1 uncultured Tissierellaceae bacterium | reverse complement strand
CCTTTGTCTTGCCTATAGTCTTATGGAGGATGAAAATCAAGTCAAGATATTTGGATTTGATAATAAAGAGGGGAAATCAGGCATAGTAGAGGCCACTAGTTTAATAGAGGCTATAGAAGATACAGATGTAATAATAGGTCCACTGCCTTTTTCTAAAGATGGAAGAACAATAAATGCACCTTTTTATTCAGGAAAAATAGAGATAAGTGCAGTGGTCAATCTTATTGATGAAGACCAATTATTTACAGTAGGGAAAATAGATATGGAAACCTTGGAATTATTTGAGAAAAACAATATTTATATTAAGGATTACTTTGCCAGGGAAGAAATGCAAATATTAAATGCTATACCTACAGCAGAAGGAGCAATTGAAATAGCCATGGCTGGCATTCCAATAACAATTTATGGATCAAATGTTTTAGTACTAGGTTATGGAAGGATTGGAAAAGTTCTAAGTAAGATGCTTCAAGGACTAGGAGCCAATGTTCACGTAGCAGCTAGAAAGTGTTCAGATATTGCATGGATAAAAGCCAGTGGATATAATCCTATATTTTTCGGGGATATATGGGAAAATTTATATAGGATGAATATAGTATTCAATACAGTGCCCACCATGGCTATGAATCAATATATGTTAAAAGAATTAGATAAAGAGGCCATGGTAATAGATTTAGCTTCAAAACCTGGTGGTGTAGACTTTAAAAAAGCAGAGGAACTAGGGGTTAAAGTTAGTTGGGCATTAGGATTACCTGGAAAGGTAGCACCAATTACTGCGGGAAAAGCAATCAAAGAGACTGTCTATAATTTAATACGAGAATGGGGGGGCATAACATGTCATTAAAGGGAAAGAAGATTGGATTTGCACTTACAGGATCATCATGTAATTTTTCTATAGTTTTTCCACAAATAGAAAACCTAGCTAATGAAGGTGCAGATATATATCCTATTTTATCACAAGCAGCAGCTACATTTGACACCAGGTTTGGTCATGCAGAAGAATGGAAGGAAAAATTTAGATTGATTACTGGAAAAGAGTTAATAGAAACCATAGTAGACGCAGAACCAGTAGGGCCAAAATTAAATTTGGATATATTAGTAGTTGCACCCTGTACAGGAAACACTCTTGGAAAACTGGCCAATGGAATAACTGATACATCTGTTACAATGGCTGTGAAGGCACACTTAAGAAATAATAAACCTGTAGTATTGGCCATAGCAACAAATGATGGATTAGGTGCCAGTGCCAAAAACATAGGGCTTCTTATAAATATGAAAAATATATACTTTGTACCCTTAGGCCAAGATAATCCAGAAGGAAAACCTAAATCTTTAGTTGCTAAATTCCATGAGATAAAACCTACCATAGAAGAAGCACTTAAAGGAAATCAAATTCAACCAGTATTAATCCAATAAAACATATAATCCCCTTACCTTATGAAAAATGAGGTAAGGGGATTATAAAATCTAATCAAAAAGATGATGATACAAAGCTTTGGCATGAGAGTGCATTTTATCTAAATCAGTAACAATACAAACTTTAAATGTGTACCAATCTACATTTAAGATTCCTTCTGTGTTTTGTTTTAAATAATCTTCCACTTTCCTTTCTATTCCTGATTTATATCCCCTTTTAAATAAAATAGATATTACACCAGTATTATTTTTTTCTTTTAGACCAATTCCTACGGTGCCCTCATGGGATTGACTTTCTCCTTGGGATATAAGTGTGCCATGGTCTGCTAAATAAGAAGAACGAATTCTTATTGGAATATTAAATTTCTGTCCAGCCTTTACAGCTCTTGGATGTATAACTTTGACCCCACTGTCTGCTAAATCATACATATGATCATAGGAAATATATTCTATATATCTAGTAGTTGGAACTATATTGGGATCTATAAGCGCAACCCCAGGTACATCAGTAAATATATCCACTCTTTCTGCTTTTAAATATCCTCCTAAGGTAACTGCAGTAATATCACTACCACCCCTACCTAAGGTAGTTATTTCATCGTCCTTGTTACCACCTTGGAAGCCTGCTACAACAACAATTTTATCAGCTTCAATATATTTCAAGATTTTGGAAACATCAATATCAATAATTTCACTATCAGTAAATTCCCCAGCTGTTAATATTCCGGCTTGAAATCCCATTAAAGCTTCAGAGGGAATAGATTCTGTATCTAGTAAATGAGAAATAATAGAAGCTGATATTGTTTCCCCACAGGACATTATCAAGTCCTTTTTCTTGGGATCAATTTCTTTATTTACTTTCTCAAGTTTTTGGATTAATGTATCAGTTGCATAGGGATCTCCCATTCTTCCCATTGCAGAAACCACTATAACTAGCTTATTACCTTCTGCAATACACTTCTTAACATGGGATATTAGATTGTTTATACTGGGAAGATCCCTAATAGACGTGCCACCATATTTTTGAATAAGAATCCTCATATCATATTCTCTCCTCCTATAAAATTTCTAAAATTTGTCCTAGGATATATCAGTTAATATCATAGTATTCACAAAGATTCTTATGGTTAAAAATATTTTATCATGAACAGAATTATAAAGTATTCATAAAATATACCATGAATAGGAATATGGCTTATTAGTAAAATAAAAAAAGGAAGTGAGTCAATATGAAAGATTGGGGAAGATTAATTACAGCTATGGTAACACCATTTCATGAGGATTTAAGTGTAAACTATGAAATGGCTGTTGAACTAGCTAAACACCTGGTAGAAGAGGGTAATACAAGCCTTGTAATAACGGGAACTACTGGGGAGGCACCTACCTTAACTAGGGAAGAAAAATTTAATCTATATAAGACCATTAAGGAAAATGTTAATGTGCCTATTATAGCTGGAGTAGGTACAAATTCAACCCAGGCAACTATTGAGAATAGTATAGATGCCAAGAAGGCAGGGGCAGATGGACTCTTAGTAGTTGTGCCTTATTATAACAAACCAGACCAAGACTCCCTATATGAGCATTTTAAAGAAGTAGCAAAAGCTGTAGACTTGCCAATTATGTTATACAATGTGCCTGGGAGAACAGGATGCAATTTAATGCCAGAGACAGTTGGAAAATTATCAAAAATAGATAATATAGTAGCCTTAAAAGAGGCAAGTGGAGATATAGTTCAATTGTCTAAAATTATGAATGAAGTAGACCAAGATTTTAGAATCTATTCAGGGGACGATGTAATGCTGCTTCCTGCTATGTCAGTAGGTGGCTATGGAATAGTCAGTGTTTGTTCCCATGTAGTTAGTAAGGAAATCAAAGAAATGATAGATGCCTTCCTATCAGGTCATACCCTAAAGGCACAGGAGATACATTTAAAATTATTAAATATATTTGGAAAATTATTTATGATAGCAAATCCAATACCAGTAAAGGCTGCTCTTAATATGCTAGGATTTAATGTAGGTGGATTAAGATTACCACTAACACAAGCTAGGGAATATGTATTGAAGGAAGTTAGGGCAGAACTAGAAAACTTGGGAATTATATAAAATTTGACAAAATAGGGGAGACAAACAAATTATTTGTTTGTCTCCCCTATTTTGCCTTGCTATCCCCGGTTTATTGGGGAACCTTAATTTTAGTGTTTGTTATTGATGTTTCTTTAAAAGTTTATCCTTAATATCCCATAGCTTTTGAGATAAGTCTACAAAATATCTATGGGGTTTTTCAAGTCTTTTAACCTCATCCCACATAGTATCTATTTGCTCTTGGCAATAAGCTCTTATTTCATGGACATCTGGACTTTCATATATACAGTGTCCATTTTCAAAGATCTTGACTAATAGTTTTTTAGCATAGAAATCAGTCAATGTTTTTCTCTTCCAAGTATATAAAGGATGGAATATTTCATAGGGTTTAGTATCGTCTATTTCTTCATCAAATAAGGTAATAACATCTGCAATAGCCTTATTAGTTTTTCTTTCATATAGCCTATAGACTTGTTTAAAACATGGAGTGGTTATTTTGCCCACATTTTCACTAATTTTAATAGTGGGAACAAGTTCCCCATCTTTTTCAATTGTGGTTAATTTATATACCCCTCCAAAGACAGGCTGAGACTTGGCTGTAATAAGCCTTTCTCCAACTCCGAAACTGTCTACCTTAGCACCCTGGACTAGTAAGTCCCTAATAACATATTCATCTAAGGAGCTAGAGGCTATGATTTTACAATCTTGGAATCCTGCTGCATCTAGAGCTTTTCTACATTCTTTAGATAAGTAAGCAATATCACCACTATCTATTCTGATACCCTTTGGTCTAAATCCTAGAGGAACTATTTCTTCTTTAAACACTTTAATAGCATTTGGTAGGCCTTCTTTTAAAGTATTGTAAGTGTCAATTAAAAGAGTGCAATCATTAGGATAAATCTTAGCATAGGCTCTGAAGGCTTCTAATTCAGTAGGAAACATTTGAACCCAGCTATGAGCCATTGTTCCTAAAGCGGGAATATTAAAATCCCTATCGACTATGGTGTTGGCAGTTCCTATACACCCACCTATAAAGGCTGCCCTGGCACCAAGAATTGCACCTTCGTAGCCTTGAGCCCTTCTAGAACCAAATTCCATTATACTTCTACCATCTGCGGCTCTAACAATTCTGTTTGCCTTTGTAGCAATTAAACTCTGATGATTAATAGTTAACAATATCATAGTTTCAACAAGTTGGGCCTGTACTACTGGGCCTCTTACTACTACCATAGGTTCTTGGGGAAATATTGGAGTCCCCTCAGGAATAGCCCAAACATCACATTCAAACTTAAAATCTCTTAAGTAATTTAAAAACTTTTCACTAAAAATTCCTCTGCTTTCAAAATAGGCAATATCTTCCTCATTGAATTCTAATGAGTTAAGATATTCTATCAATTGTTCAACCCCAGCCATAATAGCAAATCCACCATTATCAGGAATAGATCTGAAGAACATATCAAAATAAGCAATTTGATCCTCCATATTATTTTCTAGATAACCATTTGCCATAGTGAATTCATAAAAATCAGCTAACATAGTAAGGTTTTTCTTTTCCTTCCAGTCTAAACTAATCATTAGTAATCTCCTTTATTATATCGTTAAATTTATTATATCCCTATATTAAAGAAAACACAAGATTATCATAAAAATACAAAAAATAATAGATGAGTAATCTCTTGTACTTATAAGAAATTACTCATCATATAAAACAGAACTTTAAGCTATTCCAACCTATTGATTGTGGTTCAATAAAACTCAATTCTTTAATCTACTCCTAACTGCTTATTTAAGCTTTTTATATCTAATCTTTACCATTTTATTGACTTAAACTAAATACATTGTTAGCTTAATGCATATTACTTTGACTATACTTTGTGAAAGTTCTTTAGGTTTTCACAATATTTAATTTTTTATCAGTAATACTTTTCCTTTAAATCAACTTCTCAATTCTTTTAAAACTTCTTGCTCTTATTACTCATACTTTTACTTTACTTTTCATACTGTCTTTAATTCTTTTAAAAATTACTAAATTCTTCAACAAAACATCTACTACTTTTCTAAACCTAATACTTAAATCCACTACTTACTGCAAAATACTTAATACTTTTAGGTTGGAAATAGCTAAAGCTCTATTTGTACTAATTATACACCACTGTATCACTTTAGTCAAGTACTTATTTAAACTAGTGATAAAAGTAATTAAATCTTTAAGTGATGTGTGTATTTATATTATACCCAAATAATTAAATTTAAACATAAAATATAAAAAAACTTCAATAAAATTAATATATTTTATTGAAGTTTTAAATTTTATTTAAGTTTACATATTACCCAAGGCTGTTTGTCCCTTTTCTGTGATAGCCAATGTCTTTAATGGGGTGGTATTACAGGTCGCCATAGGACAAGAACTGCACTTGGATTCACATGAGAGGGAACCCATATCCTCTACTATGTACCCCATACGAGATAATTGTTCAATTGCTTGTTCTACTAAAGCCTCAGTTATATTTAGTTTATTAGCAATTTTACTAATGTCTAATATCTTTGCCATATTTATTTCTTTTAGAACATCCTTAATCATTAAATCCCTCCTAAAAACCTAATAAACTGCCAATCTGATATATCAAGACAGCCATTATCCATCCAATAACAAAGGGATAGACTGCCATAAATATTGCCCATTTAGTAGATCCAGTTTCCTTTTTTACAGTACCTATTACTGCGGCACAAGGAGTATATAAAAGTGTCATAACTAAAAATGAAGTTGCAGTAAGTGGGGTAAAAGCACCCTGTAAGGCCCCAACTAAGTTGGATCCTTCAGATACTCCAGCATATACCATACCAAGAGTAGCCACAACAGCTTCCTTAGCAGCTATTCCTGCAAACAAACCAACTGATGCTTGCCAATTTCCAAATCCAGCAGGTTTAAAGATTGGAGCTATAAAAGTGCCTATTTGACCTAGTATACTTTGTTGACTATGGGCTTCCACTCCTAAAGGAAGTACTGATAATATCCAAAGTAAGGATACTACTGCAAAAATAATAGTTCCTGCTTTTTGAACAAAGGATTTAACCTTATCCCACATATCCCTTATTACGTATTTAAATATTGGTAATCTATAGGGAGGCAATTCCATTATAAAATGTGATGCTTCTCCCTTAAATAAAGTTTTAGAAAATATTTTCCCTAGTAATAATGCCATTATAATCCCTAAAAAGTAAAGAGCAAAAAGAACGATTCCACCCTTATTAGGGAAGAATGCTGCTATAAATACAGAATATATAGGTATCTTTGCCCCACATGACATAAAGGGATTAATAAGCATGGCTATCATTCTGTCTTTTTTGTTTTCCAAAGTTCGAGTAGACATTATACCAGGTACATTGCAACCAAATCCAATGATCATGGATATAAATGTCTTACCATGAAGACCAAGAGCCCTCATTAAGCCATCCATTACATAAGCCGCCCTAGCCATATAGCCTGTATCTTCCAGGACACCTAAAAACAAATATAAAATTGCAATAAGAGGTATAAACTCTAAGACAGCTCCTACACCTGCAAAAAGACCATCTGCTATAAAATTTAAGACCCATTCAGGTGAACCTATATTAGCTAAAAGGCCAACAAGGGTGTCTCCTAAGAATTCCACTAGGCTTACCATATATTCACCTAAAAAGTCTTCCCCTATTAAAAATGTTAATTGGAAAATAGTAAACATAATTAGGGCAAATATTGGTATTCCTAAATACTTGTGTGTAATTATCTTATCAATCTTATCCGTTAATGTTACAACTTCTTCCTTAGGCCTCTTTATTGAATCTTTTGCAAAATCCCCTATAAAAGCATATCTTCTATCAACAATATCTAATTCATACTCCATAAATTTTTCTTCAAATGAGTTAAGCTTATCTTGAAGTATATTAGAATCTTGTTTTTTTAGTTTATCAAATATTTCTTTATCACCTTCTAATAATTTTAAAGCTATCCATCTTTTAGGGTAATCGAACTTTGAATTAGAAAGTATATCTTCTATATTTTTTATTTCTTTATCAATCTCTTTTCCATAAGTAAATTTCTTAGAAAGCTTATGATCACTATCCATTAGTTCAATAGATTTTTGGATTAAATCATCTATGCCCTTAGATTTAGAAGCAATAGTAGGAATAATAGCTATCTCTAAATTTTTTGATAACTTGTCCACATCTATTTCGATATTTTTTTGCTTAGCCTCATCCATCATATTAAGTGCTATAATTACCTTTGTATCCATCTCCATTAACTGGGTAGTTAGATAAAGATTTCTTTCTAAGTTTGTAGCATCTATTACATTAACAACTAGATCAGGATCTCCTTTAAGTATATAGTCTCTAGCGACTATTTCATCTTCTGAATAGGCCCCAAGGCTATAAGTACCAGGTAAATCTACAACCCTATATGTTATATCTTTATATTTAAAACTTCCTTCTTTTTTTTCAACAGTAACACCTGGCCAGTTTCCAATATGTTGATTGGAACCAGTTAGTGCATTAAACAATGTTGTCTTTCCACTATTAGGATTTCCTACAAATGCAATAGTTTTCAAATAAAATCCTCTCCTTAATGTCTTCCTGTATCATTAATATTAGCGCTCAACAAATACATAAGAAGCTAAGCCTCTTCCTAAGGCTAATTTGTTACCAGATATATTTAATATAAGTGGACCGAAATCATTTTTCACAACTTTGAAAAAAGCACCTTTATGGAGACCAAGCTCATATAATCTTTTCTTAGCCCCACATCCACCAGAAATTTCTTTTACTTTTCCGTATTCATTAGGCTTTAAATAATTTAAAGAAACATTTTCCTTCAAAGCAATATTTTCCATAGATACCATCCTTCCAAAAAAATTTGTCATAAGTATATTTCGAAGATAAATTCAAATATAAATACTAATTTGATAGATATTATCAATAGTCTTTTTATTAGATTTATTGGTCTAATAAAATCAAGGGGTATTTGATAATGGTTATCAATGCCTATTCTAAATACTATATTATTTTTGCAAAAAAGTCAAGATAAATATTCAATGGACAAACGCCAGCAACAGTTATAGACCAGTGGAAAAGTTGTTTATCTGTCATCCCTAGGGAAAGGAGCTACCTTAAATGTATTTAAAAGACAAGATTAATCACTATATTGGGAATGACAAACTATAAAATCAAACTGTTTCTCGCTGGCTAAAAGGACAAATTATAAATCTATCATTATAATTTGTCCTTTTAGGGTATAATTAGGATATAAATAAGTAAAAGTTATTGATTTTTTCAGGAAAATTGTTTATAATTATAATGAAGGTCAAAGAAGGTCAAATTAATTATTTAATCTCCTATAACCTATGAAAGGAGTGAATTTATGGAGTATAAAGATTATTATAAGATACTTGGAGTAAATAAAAATGCGTCACAAGATGAAATAAAAAAATCCTATAGAAATTTAGCTAAAAAATATCATCCAGATTTAAATCCAGATGATGAAAATGCCCAGGAGAAGTTTAAAGAAGCAAATGAAGCCTATGAAGTATTAAATGACAAGGAAAAAAGAAAACAATACGATACTTTTGGCTCAGGATATAATTTCTCAAATGGACAAAATTTTGACCCATCCCAATATGGATTTGGTGGAGGCAGTCATACTTATACATCAACAGATGGTGATTTTAGTGATTTCTTTAATATGTTTTTTGGTGGTGGAGGCCAGACTAGTGGTTCACAAGGCAGTAGGCAAGGTGGGGGCTTTAATATAGGGGATTTATTTGGTGGAGGAAGACGGGCAAAACCCCAAAGGCCTGCCTATGAGTCAGAGCTTACTATTACATTAGAAGAAGGATATAAGGGGGAAACAAAAGATATTACATTAAATATAGGTGGGGAAAACAAGTCTCTATCCATAAAACTACCTGAAGGAATATTGCCCGGGAAAAAATTGAAGGTTAAAGGAGAAAAATGGGGAATAAATGGAGATGTATTATTTAAAATTAAATTAAAAGAGGATTCTAAGAATATTTTAGATGGTTTAAACTTAACATCAAAATTAGATTTATTACCTTATCAAGCAGCTTTAGGAGATAAGGTCATTGTATCGACCTTAGATGGCAAGATAAAAATAAATATTCCAAAAAATATTTCCTCAGGTAAGAAAATCAGAATACCTAAAAAGGGCTATAAAGATATGAAGGGGAAAAGAGGAGATTTATTTATAGAAATAAACATAATAATTCCAGAAGAATTAACAAAGGAAGAAATAAAACTTTATAAACAATTAAAGAAAATAGGAGAGAAAAACTAAAAGGGAGGTTTTATGTATGGATTTAAACAAGTTTACACAAAAATCATTGGAGGCAATACAAAATTCACAGAATGTGGCCATAAAATATGGTAATCCAGAGCTGAAGGAAATCCATATACATTATGGCCTAATGAGTTTAGATAATGGATTAATTCCTAGGGTGGTCTCTTACATGGGAGAAAGTCCGGATTTGATCCTAGCAGACATAGATAGAGAGATAGGGAAGTTGCCAAAGCAATCTGGTGGAGGGACCTTATACCCTAGTAGGTTTTACACAAAAATACTTTTAAATTCACAAGACGAAGCTAAGAAATTTGGAGATGAATATGTGGGGGTAGAACATATTTATATATCTCTTCTAAAAGAAAAAAATATAACTTCTGAGAATATATTTAATAATTATAATATTAACTTGCAAAGATTTTTAGAAGCCCTAAAAGAAATTAGGGGTAATCAAACAATAAAATCAGATAATCCAGAGTCAACCTATGATGCCCTAAATAGATTTGGTAGAGACTTAGTAGAAGAGGCAAAAAAAGGTAAAATGGATCCGGTTATAGGTAGAGATGAAGAAATAAGAAATGTAATAAGAATAATATCTAGAAGAACAAAAAACAATCCTGTATTAATAGGGGAACCAGGGGTAGGTAAAACTGCCATAGTTGAAGGCCTAGCCCAAAGAATAGTAAATGGGGATGTGCCAGAAGGGCTAAAGGATAAAACTATATTTGCCCTAGACATGGGAGCCCTTATTGCAGGTGCAAAATATAGGGGGGAATTTGAGGAAAGGCTAAAGGCTGTATTATCTGAAATTGAAAAATCAAATGGAAGAATAATTTTATTTATAGATGAACTCCACAATATAGTAGGGGCAGGTAGGACAGATGGGGCAATGGACGCATCCAATTTAATGAAGCCTATGCTGGCAAGGGGTGATGTTCATACCATAGGTGCTACTACCTTAGATGAATATAGAAAGTTTATAGAAAAAGATGCAGCCTTAGAAAGAAGATTTCAAAGGGTTTTAGTTACAGAACCAGATGTGGAAGATACCATTTCTATACTTCGTGGACTAAAGGAAAAATATGAAATCCACCATGGAATTAGGATATCAGATGGGGCAGTAATAGCTGCAGCAAGCTTATCTGATAGGTATATTAGTGATAGATTTTTACCAGATAAGGCCATAGACTTAATGGATGAGGCTTCAGCTATGATACGTACAGAAATAGATTCAATGCCTGAAGAATTAGACGAAAGTAGAAGAAGGATATTGCAACTGGAAATAGAAAAGGCGGCTTTGAAAAAGGAAAGAGATGAAGCATCTAAAATAAGGCTGGACAACTTAGACAAAGAACTAAGTGATTTAAAAGAAGAATTTGATATTAAAAAGGCCCAGTGGGAAGATGAAAAAAAGAATATTTCAAAGGTCAAAGATATTAAGGAAGAAATAGACTATGTAAAAAGACAAATAGAAGAAGCCGAAAGAAACTATGATTTAGAAAAATTATCCCAATTGAAATATGGTAATTTGGTAGAATTAGAGCGAAAATTAAAAGAAGCCAATGAAAAAGGTCTAGATGAAGAAAAAATGTTGAAGGAAGAAGTTGGGGAGGAAGAGATAGCAGAAGTAGTTGGAAAATGGACAGGAATACCTGTAACAAAGCTGGTGGAAACAGAAAGAGAAAGACTGCTAAAACTAGGAGATATATTAGAGGCCAGGGTAATAGGACAAGAGGAAGCTGTAGAATCTGTAGTAGATGCAGTAATTAGGGCTAGGGCAGGCATGAAAGAATTAAACAAACCTATAGGGTCCTTTATATTTTTAGGACCTACAGGAGTAGGTAAGACAGAATTGTCCAAGGCCTTAACATCATCCCTGTTTGACGATGAAAGAAATATGGTAAGAATAGATATGAGTGAATATATGGAAAAACACTCAGTTTCTAGGCTTGTAGGGGCACCTCCAGGATATGTGGGCTATGATGAAGGTGGTCAATTAACAGAAGCCGTAAGAAGAAAACCCTATTCGGTAATCCTATTTGATGAAATAGAAAAAGCTCATTCAGATGTATTTAACATACTTCTACAAATACTTGATGATGGTAGATTAACCGACAACCAAGGGAGAACAGTGGACTTTAAAAACACAGTTATTATTATGACATCAAATATAGGGTCATCTTATTTACTTGAAGGAATTAGGCCAGATGGGACAATAGATAAATCAGCTGAAGACAAGGTAATGGAAGAGATGAGAAGGACCTTCAAGCCAGAATTTTTAAACAGATTAGATGAAATAGTAATGTTTAAGCCATTAGAAAAAGATGATATATTTAAGATAATAGACTTACAGGTGGATGATATAAAATCAAGGTTAGAAGATAGAATGATAGATATGGCACTAACTGATGAAGCCAAGGAATTAATATTGAATAGGGCTTATTCAATGAAATATGGTGCAAGGCCTGTAAAAAGATATTTGCAAAAGTATATAGAAACAGAAATAAGTAGAATGATTATAAAGGGAAGTTTAAAAGATAATGATACAATCCTAATTGGTGTGGAGGATGGAGAGTTAATTATTAAGTCTTAAAATCTGAGTAAACGCTAAAGAACAGGTGGGGGCAAAGGCATGTTATTCCGAGCTGGTTGAGGAATCTGTCTTTAGAAGCTAGGCCTATTTGGCAAGCCCAATGTATTGATAACTAACTATAGTAGGAGCATATCTACGAAGGTAGATTTAAAAACAAATAAAGGAGAGGTAGCCATATGGATAAAATAGTTGAACGTTTTAAAAGGTATATCGCCGTTGACACTAAATCTGACCCAGATAATGAGGCTTGTCCTAGCACTAAGGGGCAATTGGAACTTGGGAAAATTCTAGTAGAAGAATTAGCTGAACTAGGATTATCAGATGTAATACAAGATGAACATGGGTATGTATATGCGACCCTTAAGTCTAATATAGACAAGGAGGTTCCTACTCTAGGTTTTATAGCCCATTTTGACACTAGCCCAGATATAGATGGAAAGTGCACCAATCCACAAATCATAAAATATGAAGGTGGAGATATTAAATTAAATGATGAATATAGCATAACTTTAGAAGAATTTCCTTTCTTAGAAGATTTAAAGGGGCAAAATCTAATTACAACAGATGGAACTACATTGTTAGGTGGTGACGATAAGGCGGGAATAGCGGAAATAGTTCATGCAATGGAATATTTAATCAACAATCCTCATATAAAGCATGGAGATATTAAAATAGGATTTACACCTGATGAAGAAATAGGTAGGGGAGCAAACCTATTTGATGTAGAAGGTTTTGATGCAGATTTTGCCTACACTATTGACGGGGGACCCCTAGGAGAATTACAATATGAAAACTTTAACGCTGCCAGTGTAAATATAAAAATTCAAGGTAAAAATGTTCATCCTGGAACTGCAAAAAATATTATGATAAATTCATCTAAAGTAGCCATGGAGCTTGACGGCATGTTGCCTGGGGCGCAGGTACCAGAACATACAGAAGACTATGAAGGATTTTATCTTTTGATTAATATGAATGGAACCGTAGATTATACTACACTTAACTATATAATCAGGGACCATTCAATGGAAAAGTTTGAAGAAAAGAAAAACCATATGGCTAGGGTAGTGGAGTTTTTAAATGATAAATATGGAGACATAATTACATTAGAAATAAAAGATTCCTATTATAATATGAAGGAAAAAATAGTTCCACACATGGAAATAATAGAGCTAGCAGAAAAATCAATGAAGGAACTAGGAATAAAACCTGATATTAAACCTATAAGAGGTGGAACAGATGGAGCAAGACTTTCCTATATGGGACTTCCCACTCCAAATATATTTACAGGTGGATATAACTTCCACGGAAGATTTGAATTTATCTCTGTAGAATCAATGAAATTAGCTTCAAAACTGATTGCAAAGATTGCTGAGAATGTAGCTAAATAAAGGTAGATTTTATTTTGTTCTAATTAAACACTTTTGTTTTCCTATATATGCACGTCCTTGATATAAAAAATACTCCTTTTATTAACGAATTCTTATTTTCAATCCGTTAATCTCAAAGGAGTATTTTAATGTTTTATTATTTATTATCTAAGTTTTGCCTTTTCTATAGCAAACCCAAAACTATGTCTTAAACAAGTGGAAAGTTAATTACATGTCATAGGCCATTGAAAAAAACTAATTTAATAATTTGTCATACAGAGCGCAGCGAAGTATCTAGTCTTTTCAGTACATTTAAGATTCCTCGTTTACTCGGAATGACAGATAAGCGGTTTCACTTGGAATGACAGATAAACCACTTTCAGCTGTTTCGATCTGTCCCTACTTTTTAAGTGCCTCTACAACTTCCTCCATAGCCAAAGGTCTAGAAGCCTTTACTAGAACCAAAGCATTTGGTATTACGACTTCTCTGATTTTTTCCACCATATCTTTCTTAACATCAAAATGATAGGCCCTATCATCAGGAAAATTGGTCTTGGCTGCTTCATAAATATATCGACCCAGGTCACCTATAGTAAATAGGTAATCTACCTTATCCACATCTAACTTTAGTCCAATATCTTTATGCATATTAATTTCATCATCACCTATTCCCAGCATATCCCCCAGTACTGCAATTTTTTGTTCATAGCCTTCAATGGAATATAGGGTATTTAGGGCAGCTAGTACAGAAGCTGGATTTGACTTGTAGGAATCGTCTAATATTGAAAATCCATCAGCCTGAACTAATTCATTTCTCATACCAGTTTTATCCACATTTAAGAGGCCTTTTTTAATATTCTCAAAGGAAATATTAAAATACCTGGCTATTCCAATGGCTGCAGTAGCATTTAAAACTTGGTGTTCGCCTAACATAGGTAAAAATAGTTCAGGAGATTTAGGTTCTCTTAAATAAAAGCTATCCCCTTGTTCATTTATAAAAAGAATTTCCGGTTGATAGTCATTAAAGTCTTTACTTCCAAAGCTTTTAATTTCATGGGATGAGACTATGTTTTCTACTTCCCTTTTCAGCATAGAATCGTCACCATAGTATAGGAACAATTTATCTTTCTTTAAACCCTTAAGTATTTCAAGTTTAGCCTTTGCAATGTTCTCAGGAACTATTAGATCATCTAAATGGGCTTCCCCTATATTAGTAATTACAGCTGCATCAGGGGGAGCAATACTTGTAAGTAGCTCGATTTGCCCGAAATTATCCATGCCCATTTCAATAACAGCCATTTCAGTATCCTCATTCATGTCAAGTAAGGTCAAAGGAACACCAATTCCATTATTAAAGTTTCCTTTGGTTTTATGGGTCTTATATTGTGTTTCTAAAAGACCTGCCAATATATCCTTAGTAGAAGTTTTCCCATTACTGCCAGTTATGCCAATTACCTTTGGACCTACTTCTTTACAGTAGGACCTGGCCAATTCTTGTAAAGCCAAAGTCGTATCTTCAACTAGAATAAAAGGAAAATCCACATCCGGTATTGCTTGGTCCTTATCCCACAAGGCACCTTTAACCTTCTTGTCTATAACATCCCCTATAAATTTATGTCCATCAAAATTTTCCCCTATCAAAGGGATAAAAAGTTTTTCTGAGGTAATACTTCTAGAATCAGTAGATACTCCATATATTTCCACATCACTATATTTTTCTTTTAATCCAAATCCACCACACATCTTTTGGATTTGGCCTAAGTTTCTAATTATCATTAATCTTCTCTCCTATTAATAATGGATTCTTTCTCCTTATATCTTTCTAGGGCAAATTGGATAAGAATTTCAACTAATTCACCATAGCTAGTTCCATCAGTAGCCTCCCACAGTACAGGCGTCATACTTACAGGTGTAAAACCTGGCATTGTGTTGACCTCATTTACAAAGACTTGGTTTTCATCTGTAACAAAGATATCAACTCTAGCAAGTCCATTACAATTCAATAGCTTGAAAGTCTTAACAGCTAATTCCCTTACCTTGTCAGTAACCTCTGGCTCTAAGTTGGCAGGTACTACAGGAATTAATGTATTGTCTATATATTTTGCATTATAGTCAAAAAATGGTTTTTCTAAAATAAATTCTCCAGGTAATGAAGCCTTTGGCTCATGATTACCTATTACTGAGACTTGCATTTCCCTTGCAAGAGCTTCCTCCTCAATAATTACCTTGCCATCATATAGGAAGGCTTCTTCAATGGAAGCTTTTAACTCATCCCTATTACTAGCAATAGTAATTCCAACACTGGAACCCCCATTAGAAGGCTTTACATAAGAAGGATAGCCTATCTTTTCTTCCGCTTGCTTACAATATTTTTCTTTGTTTATATTCCAATCATAATGTTTAAAGGCAAAATACTTTACCTGGGGAATATTATATTTACTTAATAAATCCTTAGCCAAGGCTTTGTCCATAGCTAGAGAGGAAGATAATACCTCATTTCCTACATAGGGAATGTTTAATAGTTCTAAAAATCCTTGAATGGTTCCATCTTCCCCATTAGGTCCATGTAAGGCTGGGAATACTATATTTTCTTCATCCTCACTGATAAGGTCAGTTAAAAATTCCCCCATGGAACGAAATACAGTAGAATCACAAGGCTTTTGTAATTCCCCTGGATTTTCAATTTTCTTATTCCATAAACCTAAATTACACCATACACCTTCATATGTAATATATATAGGATAAACATTATATTTTTGCCTGTCTATTGCATTAATTATGGCTGAAGCGCTTTTTAAAGACACCTCGTGTTCCACAGATTTTCCACCGCAAAGTACGTATATGTTTTTTTTCATCTTTCAACCTCCAAAATTCTTTTTTCTATTAATTAATATATTATATCACAAGTATTCTTTACTATGTCATTATATCCATTAAGATTCCATTTATATCGTCCAATCTTTTAAGGATGTTTATCCGCTTATTTTCAATATCTATAAAATCCTTGGTTAATTCATCTAATTCCTCATCTACCTTTTTCACAAGGGAATAAATCCTATGTCTACCCCTTCTATCTAAGGAACTTTCCTTGAAGAAGACATGGGAGTTATTGACAGATATATTTAAAAATTCCCTAACAAGTTTTTTATAGGAAATTAAATCATCTATAAATAGTCGTTTTGACAACTTACCAGAATAATCTTCTATTTGTTCATATATAGTGTTCAATTCAGCCCTAATATGCTCTTGTTCTATGGCAGCTAATTTAACTTTAAAAGTATCCTTTATAGCTTTCCTATCTACAGCTCTTGAAGTTTGAATAGGAGAAATATCCTTACCCCTTATCCTATTAATTTTACTCATTTTAAAAGCACCCCTAATCTATTATACATATTATCATATATTATCGACCAAACGGAGGAAAAAATAACAATTACTTAAGAAATACCTGGCTTATGACGATATATAAGATAGAGAAAAGAAAGGAAGGAAGTTTATTATGCAAAACCTGGCAATTAATAATAGAGATAATATAATAAATTCCTACGGCACAACCCCCACTCTACCCTTTGATGTGGAGGGTCTTTTAGTGGATAAAAGTGGAAAGAACATCAAAGTAGAAAGCATGGTAGCCAGTAAACTGGTGGAATACACCCTAAGATTAAAGGACCCAGTAGAGGGGGAAATTGGGGAAGATATAAAAATAGACAAAGAGGATATTGTTTCTTATAAAGTAGAAGAAAAAGAAGAAATTGCAAATGATAGTGAAGAAACTAGAAAAGTAGAAGAGATATTGGGAGAATTAGCTTTAGAATATACAGAAGAAAATGTAAGAATGGTAGAACACCTTCTAAGAAATGGAATACAAATAAGCCAAACGAATATAAAATCCTATATAAAGTCTAGGGAATTTTTAAATAAAATAATAGACAAATTAGATACTAAATCAGCTATAAAACTTATGGACAGGGGAATCAACCTGGAAGAAGAAAACCTTCAAAGGATATCAGAGGCTTTAGAAGATATGGAAGATGGTAAATCATCTAGATTATTAAGTAGGTTTTTCCAATCCAAAAAAGACCTAACCTATAAGGAAGCTGAGGAGATAGGAAAGGAAGTATATGGTCAAAAAATGGGAAAGGATGTTTATGATACAATAATACAATTACACAAAGAAAAACTTCCCATTACTAAGGAAAACATAGATAAAACAGTAGAAGTATTATCAAAGCTAAAGAATTTAAAGACAGTGAAAGATGATACCTATGTAAGGCTTTTAAATGAAGAAATGGAGTTTAATATAGAAAGCTTGTTTAGGGCCAATAATTCCTACACTAAGGCAAGTATAAATGCCAATGAAGAGGCAAAGCATTTTGAAGGCTTTACCATAGTGGAAGAAACTAATATTGATAGTTTGAAGATAATACTATCCGATTTACAAATAGGAGAAAGTCCTGAAAGTTTAAATATACTAAGGGAATTTATAGTCAATAATATGGAAGTAGACAAGGATAAGTACGAAAAGGTAATAGGCATGAAGGCTGCAGTAAAAGACCTATTAGGATTATTAGATGTAAAAACCATAGGAAGATTAAGCAAGGAAAATGTAAATATACTGGAAGAAGATATATTTGCATTAGTAGATGAGTTGAAAAATGGGGAGTCTTCTAAGGAGATAGATGACAATCTTACAGAAGACAAAATAAGGGAAATAAAAGAACAAGTTGAACTATTAGGCAGTATAAAGGATAAAGACCTCTTAAACTTAATAAAAAAGGATGAAGATTTTACCCTTAGGTCCTTAAAGGAAATCATAGAAAGTGAAGATTCAAGGGAATTTACCCTGGAAGAAAAAACAGTGGCAAAGACAATCCATATATCTAAGATCTTTACAAGCTTGGGACAAAGGCTAAATTTTAATACCATAGCCCTTACCCTAAGAAATCAAGAAAGACTTTCCTTAGAAAATTTATATATTAATAATGAGAAAACAGCAAAGGTTGAGGAAGTAAATAGGCAAGTAGACCAAGAAGAAATAAACCACATACAAGAAGAATATTTAAAACTAAGAAACAATCTAACTACAAATATGGTTAAAGAATCTATTAAGACCGGTAAAATCATAGAACATATGCCTATAGACCAGTTAAATAAGTTTATAGAGGAAAAGATAAATAAGTATAAGGCAATAGATCAAATGACAAAAGACCTTAGGAATATTAAGGGCAATCAAGAAAAGATAATTCCTTTAATAATGAAGAATAATCTACAAATGACCTTAAAAGAAATAAAGGATATTAATAGCTATTTAAATGGAGAAAAGGGTTTAGCTAATATATTAAAATCAACAAGTGACCCACAAAACCTCCAATATAAGGAAGAATACAAAGAGGCCATAAAGCTTTTGGGAGAAAAAGTATCAGATTCCCTGAAAAATGGGGACAAAGGCTTTAAGGAAGATTATAAGGATTTGGTAAATAGCTTAAATAATCCTGAAAATTCATCAGGCGAAAACAAGGAAAATCCTAAAAAGGATGTCTATATACAAATACAAGAAAAGATATCTAAAAAAGATATGCTAATGCAAATACCCGTAAAAATAGGTGATGAATATAAAAACCTTAATCTAATAGTCCCTGATGTAAATAAAGCTATAGATAAGAATAATATGAGCTTTTATATATCTTTAGATACAGATAATCTGGGCCTAGTAGATATGGATATTCAGGTTATAGGCAAGGGAGTAACAATAAATATGGGAGAGGCAAATCACCTTATAGATAATAAGATGGTAGATTTAGAAAAATCTCTTGAAAAAATAGGATATACACTAAAGAATAAAGCTAGGTTGGTGGTAGATTGAAAAGGAGACTTATACGAAAGAAAGATATAGAAAGAGCCTATACAAAAGACTTATCACTGGAAGATATAGACCTGGAAGAAAGAGAAAGGAAAAAAGATGTAGATAGGCTGCCAGATGAAATGTTTGAAATTTTAGGGCAAGTAATAACATTTATAGAGAATATAAACAAATTAGAGGGGGATAAGGATGAGAATAAATAATAATATACCAGCATTAAATACACACAGACTATTAAACATAAATACCCAAGGATTGCAGAAAGCTTTAGAAAGACTTTCCTCAGGCAAAAGAATAAACAGGGCTTCAGATGATGCAGCAGGACTAGCAATATCACAGAAAATGGATGCCCAAATAAG
>CAZWTU010000024.1:0-20406 GCA_964637035.1 uncultured Tissierellaceae bacterium | reverse complement strand
ACATTAAATAATAAAAAGTTTGATATAGATTTTAAGGTTAAATAAAATATTAATTGTAGTAATACCAACAATTGCTTTACCTTCTTTAAAGAATAGTAAGTTTAGAAATTGTACTTTAGCGATGAAATTTACCTTACTTTATAAAACTTAAAAAGCTAAGACCTAGGTATTTACTAGGTCTTAGCTTTTGTTTTCCATTTTATATTAAATTTTCTCACTTCAGCTAAATTTATGAACCACTATTATCTATAATTTTTCTAAAGAGTATTTTCCCAAAAGCAAACACCGCCACGGCAACTAGAGCAAGGTAAATATATTTGACATCAGCTTGAAAATATTTTGCAATCCCATATATCAAAGATAAAATAACTCCAAATACTATTATATCAATATAATAAAGTAACATTCCTTTCAAAATATCCCTCCTCTTCTTTGCTATTCTAAGTATAATTCGTTTCCCATAAGAAATACATACAAATCCCTAATCATCATTTGCTTCTGAAAAAACTTGATTCAGAATTGCTTTTGCTGACTCAAACATTGATTCCTCAACTAGTATTTCTGTTTTATACATAGTAGATGATCCACCAATTATTCTCATGTAGCCTCCAATCCCATCATCTTTGACAATAAATGGAATATTATTGTCTTCTAATAAAGCCTTAGTTAAATTTAATTCATACTCGCTATTAATAAATTTTAGAACAACTAATTCTAGGCCTTCTTTTTCCTGATTGTCTTTATCCCTATTTTGTGACATATATATACCTCCCCAAATATAATATTCTCATAATTATCCGAACAATAAATTATAATATCTGCTAAGTTTTGAATCTATGTCACCTATACTTATATGTCTAACCTCTCTTATGGTATTTTTTCCTTCTATAAATACAATAATTCCCGGTATAGTAAACATGCTATATTCACTTGCAACTTTAAATAATTTTTCAACTTCCACATATGCACTTTTTACATTTGGATATTTATCTAGCATTAATTCTACCTTAGGCTTCATATCTAGACATACACCACAGCTTGTATTACCAAAATAAACTAATACCATTTCATTTTCATTTATGATTGTATTTAATTCTTCACTTGAATTTATATTCTCCATAATATGTCCTCCTAATTTAACAATTTTTGTTACCTTATCTATATTATGACACCTTATGAAAATTATATCATAGGGAATATCCTAACACAATTATATATTCAATAAAAAAAGCTTAGAAATCCCAAAAGATTACTAAGCTTTTTTGTTTTGTTTTATTTTATTTTATATTTATCCTTCTATTAAATAATTCTTAATTTCATATTGATCAATTATTTCCTCATACCATTTTCCATAAGCTTCCTGTGATTTATCTTCACGTATCATAGCTTCTATATCATCTTTCATATCTTCAAATTTTGGGTCTTTTGCTTCTATTTTCTCTTCTACTTTAATAATATGATATCCAAATTCTGATTTAACAGGTTCACTTATTTTGCCTATTTCTAAAGAAAATGCTACTTCCTCAAATTCTGGAACCATTCTACCTTTACCAAAGAATCCCAAATCCCCACCTACATCTTTTGAACCATCCGTAGAATATTCTTTTGCCAGCTCAGCAAAATCTTCCCCAGAAGTGAGCTTTCCTTTAACTTCCTCTGCTTCCTCAATAGTATCAACTAAAATATGACTTGCCCTAACTTCTTCTTTTTGCACTAATACACTTTTATTTTCATCAAAGTATTTTTGCATTTCCTCATCTGATATGGAAATATAAGGATCTATTAGCTGGTTGATTTTTAGATTCATACCTATATTTTCTTTAAGTAAATCAATTGTAAGTCCAGACTGTTGAAGTGCCATGTCAAATTGTTCCTCTCCACCAAATCCTTCCTTCATTTTTGCAAGTTCCTCATCAATTTCTACATCTGCTATTTTAATATCTTTATTCTTAATTTCCAAATCAACTAAGGTTTCTACAATTAGTGCTTCTAAGGCTTGTGTCCCACCTTGGTTTACTAAGAAATCATATAATTCATCTTTAGTTATGTTTTCATCCCCAACTTTAGCTACAATTTCAGAATTTTTACCTGCCTTATCATTTGTACATCCTGTAAACCCTAAAATACTTATTATCAAAGTAAATAATAATATGTAACTTAAAACTTTCTTGCTTTTTATTGCTTTATTCATATTCCTAAATCCTCCTAAATTTAATTTATAAAAAACCTAACAAATTTAATATAAGCTTCTACATTTACTAACTATACAATATAATTGTGTGATTGTCATGTTAATTTGTGAAAAAATAAATATTAATCTATTTTACCCGTTTTTATAATAAATATAAGGAACGATTAAACGGCCCCTATATATTTAAAACTATACTTAATTATATTACTTAATAAGTAATACATTAGCATTTACTTGGTTTAGTACCTTATTATATACACTTCCTAGCATGCCCCTAGAAAAAGCTCCTAAGCCCCTACTTCCCATGACAACTAAATCATAATCTCCTACTTTGATTTTATAAGTTTATAAAATATAAAAAACTAAATTTAAATATGTTAATTTAATTATTATTACTGGAATTCAATATTTTCATCTTTTTCCCATTCTTTATTACTACAGTCCCAAAATAACCTCAAAATATTTATTTGCAAAACTATAGCAACTATAGCTAATAATAAAGTAATGGCAATAAACAAGCCCGGTATAAAGGCCAGAAATATACTTGCAAAAAGTCCAATTATCAGTTTCCAATAATAACCCCAATACTTCCCTGCCTTTTCAGACAAACTAATAAAATCAAAATCATAAGCCAATTCACCTGTACCTATTAATAAATTATATGTAAACATTAAGTCAACAATAAAACTTATTATTCCTAAAATAAGTATAAATGGAGTAGCAAATATATCTTGATTCATTTCTAAGGAGTTTGGTACTTTAGAAATAGAAAAAAATGATAAGACTATTAAAACATACATTAAATTTCGTGCCTTAGCAATATATTGATTCATTGATTCCAATTCTATTATCCCTAACAATATAATAATATAACCTATAAATTGAAGTGATATTTGATATCCTAATATTCTAGGGCTCCATAATAAAGGAAGTACTATTAATGCCAAGTATCCCCAAAATATTTTTTTAAAACTTTTACCTGTCAAACTAATTACCTCCCTAATTATTGATTATCCTATGACTAATTATACTATAAGATATTTATAATACAAACTAATTATTCATGAAATCCTCCCCTTTATTAGAATATAAAAACATAATATATTATAATGTGATATTATATACCTACTAATCTGAATAGAAGAGGGTAATTAAATGTATAAAATTATGAGTTACAAAGAAGTGGAAAGTACTTTTCCAAAAAATGAATATATTTTAGTTGATGTAAGAAGTCCAGGAGAATATAATTCTGAAACTATCCCTGGTGCAATTAATCTTCCAGTTTTTAATGATGAGGAAAGAAAAATAGTAGGTACTGCCTATAAACAAGAAGATAGTGAAGAAGCTAAAAAGTTAGGTATAGAATTTGTGGCTGGTAAATTGCCAATCCTTTATGAGGAAATTACCAAGCTAACAGATAAATATAAAAATATTATATTTATCTGTGCTAGAGGCGGTTATAGGAGCACTTCTATTGTGTCTCTTTTAAGTTCTATTGGTATGGATGTTATCCAGTTAGAGGGGGGCTATAAGGCCTATAGGAAATATATCAATGAAGCACTTCCCAACATTATTAAAAAATTAGAACTCATTGTACTATATGGCAACACTGGAACTGGCAAAACGGAAATCTTGAAATCCCTTAGAAGTCAAGGAATGAATATCCTTGACCTTGAAGGTGCAGCCAATCATAGGGGATCTACTCTTGGGAGCGTGGGTCTTGGTGAGCAGTCAAGTCAAAAAATGTTTGAATCACTAATATACAAAGATTTAAAAGAACGAAAAAATAATATAGTGTTTGTAGAAGGCGAAAGTAGGAGAATAGGTAAAGATGTAGTTCCTGAATACCTTTTTAATAAAATGAAACAAGGTATTCACATCAATATAAAAGCTGAACTTGAATATAGAGTAGAAACTATTTACAAAGACTATGTCCATGGAACTGATGAGGAGTTAATAGATTCTTTAAACCACTTAAGAAAACACTTGGGGAATAATAAAACGGAATTATACATTAATTTGATTAAGAAGGATAATTATGAAAAGGTAATAGAAGAATTAATGCTCAATTACTATGATCCTTTATATGAAAAAAATACGAGAAATTTCATAAAAACCTTTCATAATGAAAATCATAGAAATACTGCTAGCCATATAATTAAGTGGGTTAATAATAATTTATCCCCAGTGTAGCCTTGGATCTTTAATTTAAGATCCTTACCTACACTGGGGATAAGATTTCTTTCTATCTAGGAATAAGTCCTATCTTTTTATAAACTTTTCTAAGGGTCTTCATTGATGTATATTCTGCCTTTTCTGCCCCTTCTTTATATATTTTTTCCAAATAATCCTTGTTACTTCTTATCTCATTATACCTTTTTTGTATAGGACCTAATACTTCTATAACCACCTCTGATAAATCGCTTTTAAATTTTCCATAGCCTTGTCCTTCATATTTTTCAACTATATCAACTACTTTTTCTTGGGAAAAAACACTATATATGTTTAACAAGTTTTTCAATCCCTTTTGGTCTTCATTATACGATATCTTCCCTATTGAATCTGTAACTGCTCTTTTAATTTTTCTATCTATAAGCTTTTTATCATCTAGAATTCGTATATATGCATTTTCATCACTATCTGATTTAGACATTATGGATTCAGGATTCTGTAGACTCATTATTCTAGCGCCTGTTTTCTTAATTAAAGGTTCAGGCACTTTAAATGTAGGGCTATATCTATTATTAAATCTTTCTGCCAAATCCCTAGTCAATTCTAAATGTTGTTTTTGATCTTCTCCTACTGGCACTAAATCTGTCTGATATAAAAGTATATCTGAAGCCATTAGGACTGGATAAGTAAAAAGTCCTGCGTTTAAATTTTCCTCTGATCTCCTGGATTTTTCCTTGTATTGGGTCATCCTGCCTAATTGACCCATGTAGGATATAGTGTTTAGTACCCAATTTAATTCAGTATGGGCCCCTACATGAGATTGAATAAATAAGGTGCTCTTTTCTGGGTCTATTCCACAAGCTAAATACAATGCCAATACATCTAAGGTTCTCCGCCTAAGATCTTTAGGTTCTTGAGGAACAGTTATGGCATGTAGGTCCACTATACAATAGTAGCAATCATATTCATCTTGTAAGTCTACCCAGTTCCTTATAGCACCTATATAATTTCCTATAGTTAAATCCCCAGATGGCTGTACTCCACTAAATACTACTTTCTTTTCCATTTTAAAACCTCCTATTTAAAACAATAAACCCCCCATCTCAATTAAGAGACGAAAGGTTTAATTTCCGCGGTACCACTCTTTTTGCCTAAGGCCTGCTCAAATCATATAAGGATGATTAGTCCTATATCCTACTCCCTTCAGATATAAACTCAGAAACCCATTCATTACAATAGTATCACCAGGTTCTCACCATTCCCAGTTCTCTTTAGATCTTTATTGCAATTACTATTTTTCTTCAATGTTTTTAAATCTCTTTATATATATTATATATTAAAATCTAATATTGTAAACACTATTTATTTAACATTAATTGTTTGCAAGTTTTAATGCTTCTTGTAATATATATTCCTCTGTAAAATTAAATTTCTTAAATACTTCATCGCCAGGTCCAGAGGCACCAAAACTATTCATAGATATAACTTTTCCATCTAAGCCTACATATTTATACCAACCTAATTCTGAAGCTGCTTCTACTGCTATTCTTTTATTTACATCCCTTGGAAATATGTTTTCCTTGTATTCTTTATCTTGCTTTTCAAATATTTCCCATGATGGCATACTAACCACTCTTGTACCTATACCTTTTTCTTCAAGTTGTTTGGCAACATTAAATATTAAATGTACTTCAGACCCTGATGCCATTAATATTAAATCTAAATCCTTTTCTTCTTTTTTTATAATATATCCACCTTTTAAGGCTTCTCGTCCTGTACCATCTAAAAGTGGCAAACTTTGTCTAGATAATATTAGACCTGTAGGGGCGTCTAAACTAGTTAAAGCTGTAACCCAACCTGCCGCTGTTTCCACCGCATCTGCAGGCCTAAATGTGGTGAAATTGGGAGTTGCCCTTAGCATGGCCAGTTGTTCTATGGGCTGATGAGTAGGTCCATCTTCTCCTACACCTATACTATCGTGGGTCAGTACATATATTGAAGGTATTCTCATTAATGCTGATAGTCTCATAGATGGCTTCATATAATCACTAAATATAAAGAAGGTGCTTGCAAAAGCCCTTACTCCACCATGTAAATTCATTCCATTTACTATGCCTGCCATGGCATGTTCTCTAACTCCAAATCGTATATTAGATCCTCCATAGTTATTTTTATCAAATACATCCCTGTCCTCCATAAAAGTCTTGGTTGAAGGTGCCAAATCTGCTGAACCACCAATAAGATTAGGCAATTTTTCTGCAATTTTATTAATTAATATACCAGAAGCTATCCTAGTTGGCATCCTATCTTCAAAAGTCCAAAATTCTTCTGAATTAAAATACTCTAAAGGAAGGTCTAAGTCTATCCATCTTTTAAATTCCTCTGCAAACTCTGGATATTTAGACTTATATTCATCAAACATCTTATTCCAATTTTTTTCTTCATTTACACCTTCTTCTATTAAGCTATTCATATGATTTTTTACATCTTCTGGGACTGTAAATTCATCTTCTTTCCAATTTAAAAATTCTTTTAATTTTTCTACATTGTCTTTTCCCAATGGTGCTCCGTGGGCTTCTTCACTAGCTTCCTTTACACTTCCATAACCTATTTTAGTAGTTATTTTAATTAAAGATGGCTTTTGTAGATTCTCTTTAGCTAGATTTATTTTTTCAAGTATCTTTTCAATATCATTACCATCTTCTACTTGATGAACTTCCCAACCTAGTGCTTCAAACCTCTTAAAAACATCTTCAGTAAAAGCTAAGTCCGTGCTACCCTCTATGGTTATTGAATTAGAATCATATAAAACTATTAACTTACCAAGTCCTAAAGTTCCTGCAAGGGAACCAGCTTCATAGGATATTCCTTCCATTAAATCGCCATCCCCTGCTAATAAATAAGTGTAATGATCTATTAGATTGTAACCCTCTCTATTAAATTTAGCAGCTAAATGTGCCTCTACCATAGCCATACCTACTCCATTTGATATGCCCTGACCAAGTGGTCCTGTTGTAGCCTCTACACCTACTGTATCACCATACTCTGGATGACCGGGTGTATTACTAGCCAATTGCCTGAAATCCTTTATATCATCCATGCTGACCCCATATCCAAATAAATGCAACAAAGAATAAAGTAGTGCCGATCCGTGGCCAGCTGACAATATAAATCTGTCCCTATCTAACCAATTTGGGTTTTTAGGGTTATGTTTCATGGCCTTGGCCCAAAGAGTATATGCCATGGGTGCCGCTCCAAGGGGTAGGCCTGGGTGGCCAGAGTTTGCTTTTTCTACTGCCTCTGTTGATAAGACTCTTAAGGTGTTAATAGTTAGATTATCTATACTCATTGTATCATCTCCTTAGATTTATCCTTTTTATCCTTATCTATATATATATCCATATTCACTATAAATAATCAATATAGATAAGTAACTAAGGTCTATTGATTATTTTAGCAGGTATACCTACTGCTGTAGTATATGGTGGAACATCCTTTAATACTACTGCATTTGCACCTATTTTAGCCCCTTTCCCTATGGTTATTGGCCCTAATATCTTTGCTCCTGTCCCAATAATAACATCATCTTCAACTGTAGGATGACGTTTTGCATCCTTATCCCTTCCTGTTCCTCCCAGGGTAACTCCGTGATACATAAGAACATTGTTACCAACTATGGCAGTCTCACCTATGACCACTCCCATTCCATGATCAATAAATACATTTTCCCCTAAAACTGCTCCCGGATGTATTTCAATTCCAGTAATTCTTCTAGCTCTTTTAGCCAATATCCTTGATAGTAGAATCCAATCTTTTTTATATAATTCATGGGCAAATCTATGAAATAGGGTGGCCTTAATACTGGGAGAATAAAAAATCGCCTGAAAAAGACTCTTCGTTGCAGGATCTTTTTTTAAGATGTTTTCTCCTTCTCTTTTTAACCATTTAATCATTTATCTCACTCTCCACTAAATATCCCCGTAGACAAATATCTCTCACCTGTATCAGGGAAAATAGTTAATACTCTGTGACCTTGTCCTAATCTTTTCCCCAAATTTATTGCAGCTGCAAGATTAGCACCTGAAGATATTCCAGCTAATATGCCTTCCTTTTTCCCTAATAATTTCATATACCTAAAAGCCTCTTCATCATCAATATGAACTACTTCATCTATTACCTTTCTATTAAATATACTTGGTACAAAGTTTGCCCCAATCCCCTGAATCCCATGGGACCCAGCCTCTTTACCAGCTAAAACCTGAGACTTGGTTGGTTCCACTGCAAATATTAAAATATCTTTATTATATTCCTTAAGTTTTTCTCCCACTCCTGACAGTGTACCTCCAGTACCTACTCCAGCTACAAATGCATCTATTTTTCCTTCTGTATCTTCTAATATTTCTACAGCCGTTGTTTCATAGTGGGATTTTAAGTTACTTTCATTTGAAAATTGATCTGGCATAAAATAACCCTTTTCTTTGGCCAATTTCTTTGCCAATTCTACTGAACCAGACATACCTTTTTTACCTTCAGTTAATATTATCTCACCACCATAGGCTTTTATTAGTTTTATTCTTTCTATACTCATGGTATCTGGCATAACTAAAATAACCCTATAACCTTTAGCACTTCCTATCATTGCTAATCCTATACCTGTATTTCCACTTGTAGGTTCTATTATTGTACCCTTAGATTTTAATAAACCTTTTCCTTCCGCCTCCTCTATCATATATAATGCTGGCCGATCCTTTACGCTTCCTGATGGATTTAAAAACTCTAATTTTGCAAATATTTCTCCCATATTCTTTTCCCTAAAGTTATTTAATTTTACGATAGGTGTTTTTCCTATTGCTTCATAAATATTATCTAATATCATATCTCTTCCTCCTTAATTTAAATTTGGATATAAAAAACCTCCTACCCATGTACAAATATATACAGAGGCAAAAGGTTAATTTCGCGGTTCCACTCTGCTTAGGATAATATCCCAGCTCTATTAAAGGTACATACATACCCAGGTTCTATAACGGGAACTACCGTATGAGTCTACTATGTCTTCAACCATAAGCTCCTTGATGCACTTCAACTACATATGGTATGGATTCCTTACACCAGTGGATTCCTCTCTATGATACCCTATTATAATCTACTTTATCAATTCCTAGCATATTAGTATACTTTAAATCTTATTCAAGTATAGCATAATGAGTTACAAAATTAAAGAATTATATTTAAGAATTTAATTTCTTTTTCACTTTTTATTTTCCTTATATAGGGTATATTAATTCTGAGGTGACTATATATGGAAAATATAAATATTTTAATAGTTGAAGATGAAAAAAATATTTCTGATGTTATAAATGCATACTTAAAACAAGAAAACTTCAATACCTTCTTAGCTTATGATGGGAAAAAAGCAATTACTTTATTCAAGGAAAAAAACATTCATTTAGTTATCTTAGATTTAATGATTCCTAAATTATCTGGCATAGAAGTATGTAAACAAATCAGGGTTTTTTCTAATGTTCCAATTATAATGCTAACAGCTAAAACTGAGGAAGAGGATAAAATCAAGGGTTTATCTATTGGGGCAGATGACTATGTATCTAAACCCTTTAGTCCTAAGGAACTTGTTAGTCGGGTAAAAGCCTTGCTTAGGAGAGCTTATAGGGATAATAAGCCTTTGGCTGAGAAACTAAGCTTCAATAATGGAGATTTAGAAATTGAAATAGATAAGATGTTAGTGCGAAAAAATAATAATGAAATTGATTTAACCGTAAACGAATTTAAAATTTTATTAGCACTTTTATCTAATCCAGATCAAGTTTTATCAAGAGAACAATTAATCCACTCCGTCTTTGGATATGACTATGATGGATTTGATAGAACAATAGATACTCATATAAAAAACATTAGACAAAAAATTGAAGACACTCCTAAATCACCCCAATATATAAAAACTGTTTATGGAGCTGGTTATAAATTTGACCCTCTTAAAACTTAATTTATAAAAGATTAACTAAAAACCCTGGATAAGTCAATATCCAGGGTTTTTAACAAATGGTAAACAATAAATTCTTATTTAGTTTTTTATCATATTATTAAAGACCATTACCTCTCATCATGCCTTTACCATGTCCATAGGCTTTTCCTCTTCCACCTTTTAATCCCATGCCGAATCCTATTCCGTCTTTTGAACCCATTCCAAATCCTTGTCCATGACAAAATTCATTGTTGAATCCATTGTCTCTATGATACTCTTCTCTTTCTTGTAAGCTTTCTTCTAATTTTTTAGCCTGTTCTTCTGTAATATTTCCTTTGGCTAAAGCTTCTTTTATTGCTGTTCTTTTGTATTCTGTTCTTTCTTTAAACCATTCTTCTCTTTTTTCTTCAGTTAAGCTTTCTTTTTCTTTAAAGAAGATTTCCCTATCTTCAAGGAATCCTTGTCTTCCTTCCTCAGTAAATCTTTGTCCACCAGCAAATCCCATTCCTCTGTCTTCCATATGTCTATTGCCTCTTCCAAATGGGAATATGTTTTGTGTATCAGCAGTATCTGCATAAACCGCAAACGTACCTAAAGCCATTGCAAGAATCAAAACGCCTACTATTAATCTTTTTTTCATTTTTCCCTCTCCTTTCCTTTTCTAATTTCATTATAATAATAGATTGTGAGGGAAATATGGAGAAAATAAAATATAAAATTAATTTCTTCATAAAAACTACAAGATTAACTGTTATAATATATATTAAGATTAAAAGTTATTAGTCGAGAATCAATCTCCACTAAATGAAATTATTTAAAATTACTAATTTAAAAAGAGGTGTAAAATATGAAAGTTTCTAGGAAAATAAGCTTGTTTTTTATCATTGCAATACTTCTTTCCATATTTGTTGTCAGTATTGTTTCAAATTTCATGATAAATAACAGATTTGAAAGATTTTTAGCTAAGGAACAAGAACTTAAATTAAAAGAAATTTCCGATGAAATAAATAAACTATATGAAGAAAATGGGTATAAACTATATCAACGGGAAATAAATTCTTATGCATCCTTAGAAGATTTATCTATTGCTATAATGGATTTAAAAGGTAATCTTTTATACTCTTCTAACAATAAAGGTATGGGAAATATGCATAGAAAAATGATGAAAAATCATAGATTCCCACAGGGAAGTCTTGTAGAGAAATTCTTTCCTTTGTTAGAAAAAGATAGACAAGTTGGAACTTTAGTTATTGGATATATAGATAACTCTTATTTAACTGAAGGCTCTATTGTTTTTAAAAACACATTAACTAGGTCACTTTTCCTGTCTGCAATACTTGCTATATTTATTGGAATTACAACTAGTGTAATATTGTCAAAATCCTTAACCGTTCCTCTTTTATCAATAAGAGATGCTGCAATAGAAATAAGAAAGGGCAATTTAAATATAAAATCCGAAACAGATACTAATATGGTTGAAATAAAAGAATTATCGGATTCAATTAATTATCTAGGGGAAACTTTAGCAAAGCAAGAAAGCATAAGAAAGAAATACGCTTCTGATATTTCCCATGAGCTAAGAACTCCATTAACCACCTTGCAAAGTCACCTTGAGGCAATAATGGATGGCATCTGGGAGCCTAGTGATAAGCACTTAATGATTTTAATGGATGAGACTAATAGATTGTCTTCTTTAGTTGATAATTTAAAGGATTCATTTAACTCAGATGAGCATGAGATGATTTTAGATAAAAGTAATTTTAATTTATCAAATGAACTTAAAAATATAGTAACAAGCTTTATTCCCTTATATGACAAAGAAGATTTTATTATAGAAACAAATATTGAAGATAATATCAAAATTTCTATGGATAGAGATAAATTAAAGCAGGTGATTTATAATATACTATCAAATTCTATTAAATATCTTGATGATAAAGGAAAAGTATTTATAAGTCTAAAAAAACAAAAAGAAAATATTTCTATAAGTATTAGTGACAATGGATTAGGAATTAGAGAAAAGGATCTTCAATATATATTTGACAGGTTTTATAGGGTAGATGAATCTAGGAATATAGACACAGGTGGAACAGGATTAGGTTTATCCATAGTAAAATCAATAGTTGAAGCCCATAATGGAAGTATAAAAGTTATAAGTAAATATGGTGAAGGAACAAAGTTCATTATCTTACTACCAATATTACCTTAAGTCTTTGAACTCTTTCCTTCCATAGATTTTCTTCTAAAAAAATAAACTATTACTCCTATTAAAGGGATTACAGTTGAAAAGATTAAGTGAGAAATATAATCTATAGCTTGTATGTTTACTATGGTTTCTATCTGAGGATTGAAGTTTGATATATAGTAAGTAACAGCACCCACCAAAAGCCCAACTCCATATATGCAACCCTTCCTGGTCTTCTTATTTAAAACTTGCTTTAAACCATCAGATGATAAGTATAAATAAATGCTTATTCTAAGGATCATACAGGCGATCCACATAGTTATATATATTGCCTCTATCCTCTGGAAAACTGAATGGGAATCTATAAGCCTAACAAATAGGAAAAATGGAAAGTTAGAATGTTTGGCTTGTTCTATTCCAAGGCTACATTGTGTAAATACTACTGACAGTAATATTATAATAAGAGAATATAATACACTTTTCACAAAAACCTTATTTGCTTCTTCTTTGTTTTCAAGATTTTGCATTATTCCTGTTAAAATAAAACCGTCTGTAAATAGTGAAAATAATTGTAATGACCCTGCATTAATCTGAGAAAATGTAGAGTCTTTATAAATAGGGAGTAATATACTTAAATCAAGGCCCCTGGATCCCAATATAAATAATAATAGTATTGCTACAAAAACTATAGGACCTATTAGCTCTGCCAATCTACCTATTATTTCTATTCCCTTTATACTTAAATATACACATGCCAATATAAAAACGGATATGGGAATTATGACAGGAATAATAGGCAAAAACAAAGTCCTAATAGTTTGAATAGATCTATAGGTAAATTGAATAGCTATATTAATAAAATATAGGCAATAAAACAAACTCACAATTTTTCCCAAAGTTCTTCCAAATATCTTTTCTATAAATTTTACTACACTTATATCTTTAAATTTATTTGATAAGAATAGCATAGGAGAATAAAGTACCATAGTATAAAAGAATGATCCTATTATTATAATCCAAATATCTTGATTTTTAGGACCCATCCTTATGGTTGACATCATAGTAATCGTAGTGACTACCCTATTAATCGAAATTAAATAAATCACTTGTCTTGATGTAATCTTTTCTAGCATTTTATTCGCCATCCCTTATATTTAAAGGTAAATTTATAATTCCGGCTTTAACTACCTTCGTTTTTACATTTACACTATAGCTAATACCTGTGAATATGTTATGCCAATCATCCTTTATTTCTTTCCAAACCTCTGGATGTTGGTGATGCATTAATACACTTATACTAAAATTATCCTGTTTAAACTCTTTTTTGCTTTTTTCTATAGTATTAGATACGAGCCTCTCTATTTCTTTTGAGCACGCTTTTTCTATATCATTTAGTACACTTTTTTGATTTATATCTAAGGCTTGATTTACTTCCATGAGACTTACCGTTAAGTATATCTCTATATTTAAGTGTATATTATCTTCCCTTATTTCTATATTTTTATTTATTAATTTCTTTAATGTTTTTATAGTTGTATAACCTGAATGACTCCCAATAATCTTCTTATCTAGGTTTTCTTTAACAGGAGTTTTAAAGCTTATTACGGCTTCTTTTATATCTCCAACAATAAAATTGAATCCAAGCATTTCATCTTCACTATAATAACCAATTAACTTATCTTCTTTAAATACAGAACCTCCCCCCACAGTTAAAAAGTATATTGATGGGTTTTCTTTTCTCTTATTAATATCTATCTCTGGCTTTTCTATAATTCCTACGGTACCCAATACAACCTCATTATTTTTATCATAATAATATCTAAGATATTCTGCCAATGGTATAGGGATACATTTTCCGTTATATTTAAAGTTGTCCAAGGCGTTACGAAGGTAACTTCCCGTTGATTTTACCATTCCTGCATTGACACCTAATATTTCATCCGCCCTTTTCCCTTTTGCTACTAATAAATATGATTTTTCCCTAGGACCACTATCCCTAAGCATAAAATCTATTATGTCTGTAATCCCTTTTTTAGCAAATTCTTCCCCAAATATTATTATATAACTATGTCCAAATAAAAGCCCTCTATCAAAAAATAGACCTGTATTTCTCATGGCATCATAAACAGTATTTCCTTCTCCTTGTATGTACATCACACCTGATAATTTAGAATTATCTTCTTCTCTATTTTCAGATGTGGGATCTATAACCTCAACAGTTACTATTACCTTATTGCCCTCCAAGTCTATTCCCATTGCCGTAACTATCGCTAATTCTTGTATCTCAACATTTCCTACACAAGAAGTAGATAATATGGATATAGTTAATAAAATAAATAATATATATAGTTTTTTTATAATTCTATTCATGTCTTTCCTCTCTTTTTCTATTGTCTTTGTTGGCAATGTATTTTGGTCTATAATTCATTTCTTTTATAGGTCTCATTAATATAAAGTCTTTTATTCCCTCTTTATCATAGGGTGCTATGGGGTAAAGATAAGGTACCCCAAAAGATTTTAATGATATAAGATGGGTTACTATTATAACAACTCCAACTGTTATACCAAACAATCCCAAAAAACCGCCTAGTAGAAGGATTAAAAATCTATATATAACTATCATTTCTCTTTGATCTGGAATCATAAATTCAGATATGCCTGTGGCCGCTATTACAATAACCATTATTGGTCCGACTAAGCCAGCTTCCACAGCGGTTTGTCCCAGTACCAAGCCACTTACTACAGTTACAGCAGTTCCTATGTTTTTAGGTATACGCAAACCTGACTCCTTAATCACTTCCAAAAAAAATATCATCAAAATTGCTTCAACTAAAGAAGAAAATGGAATTCCCTCTTTATGTTTAGCCATTGATATTAACAAGTCTGTAGGTATCATTTCATGATGAAAAGTTTCCAAAGATACAAAAACTCCAGGAAGTAATACGGAAATGAAAATAGATACTAATCTAAGCATTCTTAAATAAGTTCCATATTGAGACCTATAAACATAATCTTCAGCCATTTGTAGATTTTCAATAAAAACCTTTGGTGCAGTAAGTACTGTAGGGGTCCCATCACATAAAATAGCCACCCTTCCTTCCAATATTTTTCCTACTACTACATCTGGTTTTTCTGTTTTATACATTGTACATATAAGGGACTTAGGTGCATCTTCTATATAATGCTCTATATATCCTGTTTCAAGAACCCTATCTATCTCTATCTTTTCTATTCTACTTTTAACTTCCTCTAATATCTCTGGATTTACTATCCCATTTATATATGCCAAGGACACTTTTGTATTTGTCTGCGTTCCCATAGTGTAGTCTTTAAATACTAAGTTTCTATTCTTAAGTTTCCTTCTAATCAAAACCTTGTTTGTTCCTATATCTTCAATAAATCCTTCCTTTGAACCTCTGATTACTTGCTCTACAGTTGGTTCTGTTATTTCCCTTTTATCCCAGGCACCAGTATCAAATATATAAGCAATTTCAATGTCTTCTATAAATAGTATGCTATATCCATCTGTTAAAGGAGATATTGCATCTTCAATCTCTTCAATAATTTCAACGTCAGATAAATAGACTGTGGATAATACATCTTCTTTTGAAATTAAATCCTTCATTAAAGGCTTTATTATGGTATTATTCATTTCATCTTTAGATGTTAATCCTTTTATATAAACTATCATTGCCCTTTCTCCACATAATGTATCAAATTCACGTAATGATAAATCAGATGTATTGTTAAACATCTTAGTTAAAGTATCCCTATTCTCTTTTATATTTTTAGAAATCATTATTTCACCTACCATTCTTCAATAGTATTACCAAAAAATAGAAAAAGTATAATACCTATTATTATAATAAGCATTATACTTTTTCTATTAATTATGTTATTTATGTCTATAAAATTTATTTAACTTTTGTAAATCTATCTTTTAATTAAATCTTTAGACTTCTTTTCAGCCATATATTTAATCTTTTCAACATCTAATGTCTTTAGCTGCCTATCTTCCATTAATATTTTTCCATCTACTATTACAGTATCTACATCTGAACCCTGGGTTGAATAGGCTAGGGCTGATATTACATTGTGTCTAGGATATAGGTGAGGTTTATCGGTATCTATTAGGATTAAATCTGCCTTTTTCCCCACTTCTATAGAACCTATTTCTTCTCCCCATCCTAGGGCCTTGGCCCCATTAATAGTAGCCATTTCTAAGGCTTTTATCCCAGGAACAGATATTGCATCTTCATTTACTGCCTTATTTACTAGAGATGCTAAATGAATTTCTTCAAACATATTTAGGTTGTTATTACTTGAAGAACCATCTGTACCTAGTGCTAGGGGGATTCGTTTTTTTAGCATTTTATCTACAGGTGCGAATCCACTTGCCAATTTAAAGTTGCTACTTGGATTATTTACTGGGAATACACCCTTTTCCTTCATTAATTCTATATCGGCATCATCTACATGAACGCAATGAGCACCTATTGTGTGGAAGTCTAATAGTCCTAAATCATATACATGCTTAATAGGGGATTTCCCATGTTCTTTAAAGCTGTCTTCTACTTCTTTTTTAGTTTCAGATAAATGTATATGAATACCTGTGTTTAAATCACTAGCCAAGTCCATAGTTTTTCTTAAAAAATCTGAACTGCATGTATAAGGTGCATGGGGTGCTACCATTACTTTAATTCTTCCATTACCTTTTCCATGCCAATTATTATAAAGTTCCCTAGTTTCATCTAGTTTTATTTGGGACCCATTTGGATCTTCTATTAACCCTCTTGTAAGAACTCCTCTCATGCCTGATAAGTCTAAGGCCTCCCCCACCCTATCCATGAAAAAGTACATATCACAAAATGCAGTTGTCCCACTTTCTATCATCTCTACCATGCTTAAAAGTGAACCCCAATATACATCTTCACCCCTTAAGTTTGCTTCTACAGGCCAAATTTTTTCAGTTAGCCATTCATGTAATGGTACATCATCTGCATAATTTCTTAAAAGAGACATACCTATATGGGTATGCCCATTTACAAGTCCTGGCATAGCCAGTTTGTTTTTTCCATCTATTTCTCTTTCAACTTCCATATCACTTTTTATTTTACCTATATGAATAATCTTATCCTTTTCAATATAAATATTTGTGTTTTTTATTACTTCTTCCTTTCCATTCATAGAAACTAAATCAATGTTTTTAATTAATATACTCATCTTTGCACTCCCTATTAATCTAAATCTATAGTTGTATATTTAGTTATACTGTGTATTAATGTCGGTACTAAAATCAATTGAATTATAATTCCTGGTAATCCTGTACTTGTAGCACCTATTATAAAAGACATAGGGTCCAATTCTAAGGCAAAAAACGCTGCTAAAACAAATACTGTAGCCCCTGCTATCATTCTACCTACTAACATGGAAAAAATAAGAGCTATAAATGAAGGAACTTTAAATTTCCTATACAATACAGAAGCCATTAACCCATAAAATCCTAGTTCAAAAACCATAATTATACCAATTGGAAATAATATAGGCTTCCCGGTTAAAAAGCTATTAAGTAAAGGGGTTAGCATGCCTAATAAAATAGCTAAATGAGGGGGTAGTAAAAACCCTCCTATTAAAACAGGGATATGCATAGGTAAAAATACAGTTCCTGGTATTCCTGTTGCATGAAATATATAAGGTACAATTACTCCAATTGCTAGCATTAAACCTGCTATAACTAATCTTTTCACATAATTTTTTTGGTACATTTAATTTCTCCTTTCTTCTTTCAATTTATTGTTTGTAAGAACTTTTCTATTCTTTTTAAAAGTTCCAATGGATTATCTGTATCTAAAGATAGGCTTTCAATAGGACATAAATCAGTTTTATCCCTATTTTGTATATGCTTACAAGAAGTTTTAATAGTGTATTTTATATTAGACTTATGTAAGGTATCTATTCCACCTTGTGACATTAGCTCACTATATACGGCTTTGACACCTGTATACGCACAAAGCAAAGCTGCTCCTTTCCCTACCACTCTATCGGCTATAGATGCATCTTGTGCCTTATCTCTCATTTCAGTAGCTAATATATACATAGGTTTAATTCCTCTGTCTTGGCTTTTAAATATTACCTCTCCATTTTTCACCACTACCAGCTTTTGGTCCTCACCATATAAAATTTCCTTTGCCAATTCAACATCCTTCAATGTACCAACTCCTTTTGATTTTATTCTACAACTAATGCAGCTTGCTCCATAATATCTCTTTTTTTAAAATAAAAATATGAATATATAAATCTAAAACACATATCTAATCCTATACCTATCCAAATCCAAATGATATCTGCTTTAAAAATAAATGTGGTTAACAAAGCAAATGGCACCCTAATACCCCAAAGTCCAATAGCTGCACTGGTCATAGGCACCTTAACATATCCAGCACCACGTAAAGCACCATTTAATACACCAGATATATTTTGTGGCAATTGAACAAGACCCATTACAAATAAATAAATAGCTCCTATTGCAATAACTTCTTTTTCATTTGTTAAAATACCCATTATTTGTTTTGGGAAAAAAATAAGTGCTCCACTTGCAAATATAGTTATTATAATTGTAAATTTTATAAGTTGCTTTAAATATTTATTTCCTAATTCTTTTTCCCTACTACCTATGGCCTGACCTATAAAAGTTGTTGCTGCTATGCCAAAGCCTGTGGCCGGCATATAAGAAATGGATTCTGCTTGTAAACCCAGCTGATAGGCTGCGTATGAGATTTCTCCATAGGTCAATATTGCTCTTGTTAAAAATATAGAAGCAGCTTGCCAAAAGGCTGTTTCAAGGGAGGTAGGTAAGCCTAATCTAAGAATTGTTAAGGATTCTCCTAAGTTAAACTTAAATTCAAATTTTCCTACTTTATTTGTTAATATACCCTTTCTACCATATAACATTATTATACCAAATATAGAAGCAAGTATATATGCTATATTGTAGGCATATCCTGCACCTTTCAGTCCTAATTCCATAACAAATATAAATATATATCCTGATATAATATTAATTATATTTAAAATTCCCACTGTTATCATTGGGGTTTTAGCATTTCCCATGCCTTGAAGAATACCTGCAACTAAAAGAATAATTGCTGCAAATGGCAATGACCAGGATATTATCTTAAGGTATAATCTACCACTAGCTAAAAGTTCAGGGCTGGGATTAAAGACCTTTAGAAAAAAACCTGCATTCCAATAAATAATCTGTTGAAATATAATAGATATACCTATTGTAATAATAAATGATTGTTGGGATACAGATTTTAACTTTATGTAATTATTTGCCCCATAAGATTGAGCTACCAGGACAGAAGTACCTGTTGCTATTCCCTTAAATACTGCCCATAGTATCCTATATAAAACCATTGCTATACCTATTGCCCCCACCGCTATAGGATTTATTCTACCTACCATAGCCATGAGGACTAAGCCTGCAGTCATCTGTAAAACATTTTCAACTGTAATAGGTAATATCATAGATAATATTCTATTCTTTATTAATTTATCATCTAAAACATTTTCTTCCATTCACATGCTCCTTCTACATTATTGATTACTTTATTATAATCTATTTATCCTCTCTAAACAAATTAAATATATATTTATGTAATTTTAAATATACTATGCCTATACTTACTATTACTATATCACTTTAGTAAAGATTAATAAATAGAATTTATTTCTTTGTTTTGATAGTCATTATCATTTACTTTTCTTTAATTTTATGTTATATTATTATTGGCTCAAAATTATCGCGGCAAATCTTATATGGAGATGATAATATTGGCTAAAATGATGGGACCTAGATTTAAACAATCTAGA
>CAZWTU010000023.1:13119-21503 GCA_964637035.1 uncultured Tissierellaceae bacterium | reverse complement strand
CTTACATCTGTATAAAGGTTTTTTGGAAAATTGTACATTTAACCCCTCCTTATTAGTATCTATAAAGCTTATTGCACATTAGCTAAATATTATCATTATTTCAACAATATGTCTATTATATATATACAATAGCAGAATATTTCCTTTCATACATAATAATAACACCAATGGTAGCTTTTACGACACCAATGGCATCCCCATCAAACACATAAAAACAGCTAGATCAATTGATACAATAAGGATATAGTAGGCTTCAGGCTCTGTCCTTTTTTATTTATTCCCTTTGAGTTTGTTATAGTATATGGTAGAAGACGATTAAGTCAAAGTAAAAAGGGGTTAGATTGTAGTCATCTAATCCCCTTTTAAAACTTTAGCAAAACCCTTATAATTGTCTGCATTTTCTAATTTTTTCTATTGAACACTTCCATCTGTAAAAATTATTTTATTTATCTTATATGTATAATTCAAATCACCATGTTCTGTTTTATACAGCCTAATGTCTGAACTTATATATTGATTTATTTCTAATAGAGTATCTTTATTGATAAATCTTTCCCCTGGTTTTATAGGGTCTCCTGTTAAATCACAATCAAACCTTAATATACTAACATTGGACATAGTTTTAATATCTAATACCCCTTGAATTTCCTTAATGTCCTTTTCAAGATTATTTGTAATGCTTATGTGGAAATTAATCCTATCGTTAAATATCCCCCTATCTGTATCTTTAGATTTGTTTATTTTATTAACAACCTCTATAAGAACCTTATCAATTTCATCATCCCCATTTTCTGATTCTTGACTTTCTAACTTAAGCCTATCTCTTTCTTTCTTCACTTTTTCAAGTTCAGATTTTAACAAATCAATTTCCTTTTGCAAGTTATCAACTTCTAAAGATAAATCCTGTGAATTATCCTTTTGACAAGCTGGCAATCCTAATAATATTAGTAAAGAGAGACAAATAATGATAACTCGTTTCACAAACTTACTACCCCCTTTCTTTTAATGGGACAAAGGATCTAATCCCCTGTCCCATTAAAAGAGTCTTCCCTAGGCTCTAGCCCCATCCTACATTTCTTTTATAAAATCTAATACAGTTTATGATTGTTTTATATTCTTGCTATTTATATCCTCCAGTGTGATTTTTCTATTTAAAGCCATAAAATACTTGAAGCCTGTGGATAAGTTGCTTAAATAAGAGTAAGCTCCTATTCTTCCTGTGGATAACCCATGGGTTTTATCCCCATCTGTGGACTTTAATTCACCAACAGTTTAATTACCCAATAAATCTTATGCTTTTTTCACGAACTCAGATTTTAATTCCATGGCGCCAAATCCATCTACTCTACAATCAATATCATGGTCGCCTTCTTTTAAAGTTATATTGTTTACCTTTGTTCCTTTTTTAATAGGATTAGAAGATCCTTTAACTTTAAGGTCTTTTATTACTATTACAGAGTCTCCATCCTTTAGTTCTGTTCCGTGGGCATCCTTAATTGTATTATCTTCTGCCTCTTCTGCCTCTTTCTCAGCCTTTAGCTCTGGATTCCACTCATGAAAACATTCTGAACAAACGGTTAAAAAACCATCTTCATATGTATACTCTGAATTACATTTTGGACAATTTGGTAATTTACTCATATTTATCTCTCCATTCATATTTTTATTTCCTTAGACCCTTAAATTTTAAATCTCTTTCTCATAAAATATATTAACACATTTCAATAGTAAGTACAAACTATGGGCATACTCTCCTATAGGGGTTACATATACATTATCTATCTATAAATTGATTCACATAATTTGTCTTTGATATTTCAGTCTATATATTATATAATAGTTCATGTAAAAGAAAGAGAAGGGATGTTATGAAAATAGATAAAAATAAAATAATATACAAATTAAAAGCTAATATCTTTTTTATTATACTGATATTAGGAGCAGTTTTTAATGATTTAGTCCTACGGGCTTTGACTGTAAAGAAAATCTTTTACTGGAAGCCTTTGTTTACTACTGTTGGGGTTATACTATTGTTTAGTATTTTTGTTTGGTTTTTTACTTATAATAAAAGAAAATATATATTTATAACTTTATCAGCAATATTCTCACTTATAAGTAGTTTAAACTATGTTTACTACAATTATTATTCTTCTTTTTTATCATTTTCATTGATAAAACAATTAAAAAATATTAGTGAGGTAAAAAGTGGTGTCTTAAAGGCTTTAGACTTAAGAATGTTTATATTCTTTATTCCTACTTTTATAATGATATTTATGTTTAAAAAACTTGATACAATGGAGTTTTTCCAAAAGCTAGGGAGTCTTAGTAAAAAGACAGAGTTCATTGTCCCCTTATGTACTGGATGTATTTTATTATTAATAGTATTTACTACACTTACAGGAACTGATAAAAGTAGAATCGTTAAACAGTGGAATAGGCCTTATTTAGTGGAGCAGCTAGGAATATATTCTTTTACTACTGCTGATATTGTAAAAAATATATCTTCTAATAAGGTTGAAAAAATGGAGAAGGAAGATATCGTTTCCATAATGGAAAACCTTAAAAATTACAATAATAGTTACCAAATGGAAAATGAATACACTAATATTTTAAAAGGAAAGGACATATATATAATCCATTATGAGAGTGCACAAACCTTCCCAATGGATTTAGAGTTTGCAGATGGTCCTGTTACTCCCTTTTTAAATAAATTAGCCTCTGAGGGTTTATACTTTGATAACTTTTATCCTCAACATTCCGTAGGTACTAGTAGTGATTCGGAGTTTTCCTTTAACACTTCACTATTACCTATTAATAATGGTACTGTATTTATTACCCATGCTGATAGAGACTTTGTTACTATGCAAAAGCTATTAAAGGTGAAGGGATATTATACCTTTTCTATGCATGGCAATAATGGGGATCTTTGGAATAGAAATGTTATGCATGACAGACTGGGCTATGATAAATTTTACAAGAAGGATGATTACAATATAGATGAAGAGATAGGTTTAGGCCTTAGTGATATCAGTTTCTTTAGTCAATCTGTAGATAAGATAAAGGAAATCAAGGAAGAACAAGATTCTCCTATAATGGCTACTCTTATAACACTTACAAATCATTATCCCTTTGAAGATGTTGATGATTATGGTGAATTTGATGTAGACTATTTAGAGGGTACTGATATAGGTAACTATTTAAAATCTTATCATTATGCGGATAGGGCCTTAGGATCTTTTATTGAAAGGATGGACCAAGAGGGATTACTTGATAATGCTGCTATAGTAATATACGGAGATCATCATGCTAAGATTTCCAAGGAGGATTATAACACCTTGTTTGATCCTAATAAGGGCAAGGATAATCAAGATGAATTAGAAACTTTTAAAATATCCACTAGCTTTGCTAAAAAGTTGAAAAGAACACCTTTTATTATTTGGACTAAGCATGGGATATTAAATAATAAAATTGATACTCCAATGGGTATGATTGATGTAATGCCTACCCTAGGTAATATGTTAGATATATACAATCCATATGCCCTTGGAAAAGATATGTTTTCCATTGAAGAAAACACAGTTGCTTTTCCTGATGGAAGTTGGCTAAATGAAGATTATTATTATTCAGCTTCTTCTTCTAAGCTATACAATCTTCTTGATGATGGGATTGATGAAATACTTGAAGGTCCCCTGGATTTAGATGATAATATCCATATATTAGAGAAAATAGAAATATCCAATAGGATTATTCAAAATAATTTAATCAAATTATATAAAGAGGAAAAACTCAAAACATTAAATTTTTTAGATTTAGATAAAAATGTTAACTTCCAGATAAACTAATTTTCGAATAAAACAAAGGATGCCTAGGCATCCTTTGTTTTATATTTATTTTATTTGTTTTATTTGTTTTATTTACTTTACAAAATTACTTGGATTCTTATTTTTATTATTTACTAGAACTTCAAAATGCAGGTGTGAACCCGTAGATCTTCCTGTGCTTCCCATCTTACCTATTACTTGACCCTTGTATACTCGGTCTCCAGTTTTTACTAGGATCTTACTGTTATGTGCATATCTTGTTTTATATCCATTTTCATGGTTAATTTCTATAAGATTTCCATAGGAACCTTTATATCCAGTAAATACAACTTTTCCACCATCTGCGGCTTTTATATCTGTTCCTGTCCTAGATGCAATGTCTAAGCCCCTGTGCATCTTACCTCTTCTCATTCCATACCTAGATGATATTTTACCCCTAGTTGGCATTAGCAACGCTCCTGTTGCCATTGTCTTGGGTGGTTCTTTAGTTCCCTTTACTATTATTTCTTTTACTGGCTCTTCTAATATTTCTTCCTTAACTATTTCTTTATCTATATAGAAACCATTGTGTTTTATTTCATTAGCTAGTATCTTTGCAGAACCTTTTACACCAGCAACCTTAGTTTTCGTTTGGGTATTATACATATTGTCATCATATTCTACTTCTGTCTCATATTTTATGTCTTCAATATATTCTACTTCTGCAGCTGTAGCAACTGTTACAACAGGTTTTGGTATAACTAACCTTATTTCATCACCTATTTTAAGGGCATTAGGATTTTTTTCTGGGTTTGCTTCTATCAATTCATCCACTGTCATCTCGTAGAACATAGATATAGCCCAAAAACTTTCTCCAACTTCAACAAGGTGAGTCCTTATCTGCTCTGAACTAGTAAGTAGTGCCTCATATATCTCTTCACTTTTACCTATATCATTTATTTGCATTTTCTTCTTTTCAATTTTTATATCTTCAACAAATCTTATTTCTTTTAATGTTTTATCTTCTTCTATCTTATTTTGGTAGGGTTCTTTTATCCTGTTTAATATATCTTCAATTTCTTCTTTAGTCTTTAATGCACCCATTTCTTCCCCATCTACTGTTAACAGATAACCATATACTTGGAAGTCCACTTTTGATTTAATATTATTTTTCAAATCACCACTTGACGTAAGCAAATCATCTTTTACATGGGTTTCTTCAAACTTTATCTTGTCATTTATAGCTACGTCCATACTATACTCATTGCAAAGCTCATCTTTTAACTCTTCTACAACTACCAGTGCTTCATCTTTATTTCTAATTGTTCCAACTTCTTCTTTGCCTAAGTAAACATGGTATGCTTCAGTTCTAACTAGATTTATTTTATAAGCTGTAATACCTAATCCTACCATAAGAAAAATCATCAATGCTGACAGGGCTAATCTAATATGTATGTTCTTTAAGTTGAATTCTTTATGTATAGGTTCTTCCTGTGTTTTCTCTTTTATTTTACTGTTAATTATTCTTTTGTTTTTTATTTTTATTTTATTTTTCTCTATATCTTTATGTTTATTTTTTATTTTATCTAGAAGTTTATTACAATTGTTTTTAAACTCATTTAAAGATTTAAAAACATTGTCTTTATGTTTGTTTGTAAACTTAATACACTTGTCTTTCAGTTCCTCAAAATCTACTCTAGAGTGTTTTGGGTTATCCATCTACTTTCCTCCATTTTAAAGTATTTGAAACTAAAAAGTTACCATTTGTAACCTTTCTGTAACAATTATACCACAAGAATAAAAAAATTCAACTATTTAGCCTGTCTAATTTATAATAGTATATTCCTTTATAAAATAATTATACATGGCTTGTCAATTTTTCACATTAGATAGTGGCATTAGTCAGCCTTGGGGCCTCTTTCAAGACCCTTAGTAAAAAGGCCTTAAAATAATATCCATTAGAAATTAAAGTATTTATTTTTACTTTTTGGTAATACTTTTAACATAAATTGATATATCTAATATATAAACACTATATTTTTACAGGAGGTTGCCATGAATAATAGTCAATATATTGACTCAAATTCAAAATTTGCTTTTTCCCAATTTAATAGGTTGGTTTTTGATTGTTTACATAAAAATAATGTCCCCAATAAGGATTTAGTAATACTATGTATAGGGACTGATCGATCTACTGGAGATTCCTTAGGCCCCCTAGTAGGCCACAAGCTTTACCCCATGATACAAGACTATGATAATATTTGCTTATATGGAACTCTAGGAAATCCTGTCCATGCTAAAAACCTGGAAGAGCATCTGGATATCATAAATAGTTCATACAAGGATCCCTTTATTATTGCAATAGACTCTTCTCTTGGGAACCATAATCGGGTTGGACACCTATCTCTTAAAAATTACCCCCTTAAACCTGGGGCTGGAGTAAATAAGTCCTTACCAGCAGTTGGAAATATATCTATTACTGGAGTAGTAAATATAGCGGGTATGATGGAATACCTAGTTTTACAAAGTACTAGATTATCTTTAGTTATGACAATGGCAGATATAATATATAAAAGTCTTTATTTATCTATCTATCGATTGTATAATAGAAATTATGCCCTAACAAATTTAGAGAAGTAGGTCACCCTACTTCTCTAAATTTTATAATTTCTTTTCACCTATTTCACCAAGTTTTGCCCTGTCTATTGCTTGGATTTCTTCTACAGACAGTGGATACTCGGATTTGCCAAATTTAATTGGCTTTGCATATATGTAAGAATGATCTCTACCATATATACTTGTTAAGACAAAACCACTTTGGAAGTTGTCAAGTAAGGCAATGGAAAAACTAAGATCAGATCCCATTTCTGCAAAAGCACTATACCTTACAATGCCTACTTTTTGGATTGCAAAGCTAAGTTTTGTTTCTATGGCCCTAATTTTATCTTCAAATATGTTCATATTAATACCTATTCCATTTATATCTTTTCCAACTTTTATTAGTAGGTCTTCTATATTTACATCCTCTATTCCGTTAACCAATAATTTATATTTTTTCTTTATGATAGAAATTCTTATTGAAGATATTATATATAATATAAATAACAATAAAAAACTAGCCATAAGCCCTAATATAATCTCCATATTATAAATTTCTATAAAACCTGTTATTTCCTCCATGTGGGTCCCCTTTCTATACTTCTTTGGCTATATTATTTAATGCCTTAATTGCCACTTCTATTTCCTTATAGGTGTTGTCGTATCCAAAGCTAAACCTAACTGTTCCCTGTTGGAATGTTCCTATGGTCTTGTGTGCAAGAGGAGCACAGTGGAGTCCTGGCCTTACAGCTATATTGTATTCTTCATTTAATATATAACTTACTTCTGATGAATCAGCATCCTTTATATTTAGGGAAACTACAGGTGCATGTTCCCTTGAATCCAAAGGACCATAGATTTTTATACCATCTATCTTTTGGACTTCCTCTATAAAGTTTCTTGTAAGCTCTAATTCTTTTTCACGTATATTGTCCATTCCTACTTGAAATATATATTCAATGCCACCACCCAGGCCTATTATTCCAGGTGCGTTTGGTGTTCCTGATTCAAATCTATCCGGCATAATATCTGGTTGCTCCAAGGAATGAGAGATACTGCCTGTTCCCCCTTGAAAAGTTTCCACCAAATCTATACCCTTTTTAATATAGAGACCGCCTGTACCCTGGGGACCTAATAGCCCCTTGTGTCCAGGAAAGGCCAATATATCTATGTTCATATTTTCCACATCTATAGGATATACACCAGCGGATTGAGCACCATCAACTAAGTATATAAGCCCTTTAGATTTTGCAATTTTACCTATTTCTTTTATATCTAATATAGTTCCTGTTAAGTTAGATATATGAGTAGTTACTATTAATTTTGTTTCTGCTTTTATAGCTTTTTCTATTTCCTTTGGATCTATTCTTCCCTCTCTATCTCCTTGTACAATAGTATTTGTTATGCCTATATTTTCCAAGAATTTAATTGGTCTTAAAACAGAATTATGTTCCATAGATGTTGTGATAACATGGTCCCCAGCTTTTAATATTCCCTTTATGCCCATATTTAAGCTTTCTGTGCAATTAAAGGTGAATATAATGTCTAGGGGATCTTCTATATTGAAAAGTTTACTAAGATTATCCCTAGTCTTAAATATTTCCCTGTTTACTTGCATGGCCAATTTATGGCCTGACCGGCCTGGATTTGCCCCGTAATTCATCATCGCATCCATTATTTTATCATAAACCACTTTTGGTTTTGGAAAAGAAGTTGCTGCATTGTCAAAGTATATCACATTATCACTCCACTGTTCTTATTATGTTATCCCATCTTATTCCATATTATTTACTTCAATAAAGTCAAATTTTTCAACATCAAATAATCCCATATCTGTTAGTTTTAATTTTGGAATAACCGGTAAACCCATAAAAGATAAGGTCATAAATGGGTCTATGTTTTTATTTACATTTAACCTTTCATGGGATAATTGAATCATTTCTTTTAATATCTTGTTTGTTTCTTCTATTGGTTTTGAAGTCATCA
>CAZWTU010000023.1:0-13019 GCA_964637035.1 uncultured Tissierellaceae bacterium | reverse complement strand
TGAATCATTTCTTTTAATATCTTGTTTGTTTCTTCTATTGGTTTTGAAGTCATCAGCCCACCAATTTCCAATTCTAGACTTTTTATAATATTCCCATTTGAGGCAATTGTTACTCCTCCACCAATTCTTTCAAGTTCATAGATTGCTGTCAAAATATCATCATCATTATCCCCTACAACTATTATATTGTGAGAGTCGTGGCCTATGGTAGAAGCTACGGCCCCATTTTTCAATTTAAAGTTTTCTATAAGGCCTACTCCAATATTTCCTGTAGCCTTATGCCTTTCTACTATTACCAGCTTTAGTATATCTTCTTCAGAATACCGAAAAATCCCATCCTTCATATCTACTTCTTTTACTAGCTTTTCTGTTATTAAACTATCTTCTATAACACTAATTATATTTGCCCTCTTTGTTTTCATCTTGATTTGTATATCTTCTTTTCCTAGCTTTTTAATATTTACAGAATTCATTAAATTTCTAGGCTCATATTTACTAGCTTGAAATAATGCCTTCTTGTTTTCTCCTACTAATTTCCCATCTTTATATACCTGTATTATATTGAAATCCTTTAAATCTTCAATTACAACTAAATCAGCCCTATATCCTGGTCCTATAGCTCCCTTATCTTTGAGCCCATAACATTCTGCAGAGTTTATAGTTGCCATTCTAATTGCATCAACTGGTTCTATGCCTAAACTTATAGCAAGTCTAATATTAAAATCTATGGACCCTTCTTTGATTAAATGTTCTGGATGTTTATCGTCTGTACAAAACATAAATCTTCTCAAGTTTTCTTTATTGACAGCTGGAATTATATTTCTTAAGTCTTTAGCTGCTGAACCTTCACGAACCAAGACATACATTCCTAATCTTAATCTGTCATTTACCTCTTCTATAGTGGAACACTCGTGTTCAGTTTTTATTCCTGCCATAAGATATGCATTTAAGTCCTTGCCACTTATCATTGGTCCATGTCCATCTATTACCTTATCCTTAAACAAAACAAGCTTATCTAATACCTTATTATCACCATTTATTACTCCTGGATAATTCATCATTTCTCCTAAACCTAAAACAGATTCATTATCTATTAATGATTTAAGTTCTTCAGCTTCAAGTACAGCCCCTGAATTTTCAAAGTCTGTAGATGGAACACAAGATGGTAGCATAATATGGACATCTAATGGAATATCCTTACTATCATTTATTATATATTCTATTCCTTCCAATCCTTTTACATTGGCGATCTCATGTGGGTCAGCTATTATAGTAGTTACTCCCCTAGGCACTATTAGCCTAGCAAATTGTGATGGTGATGCCATGGAAGATTCAATATGGACATGACTATCTATAAATCCAGGAGACAAGTATTTGCCTTCCATATCTATTTCAGTTTTCCCCCTATAATTTCCTATGCCTACAATAAGACCATTGTCTATGGCAAGATCTCCTTTAATGATTTCCCCTGTGAAAACATTTATAATGTTTGCATTTTTAAATACCATTTCTACCGGTACTTGACCCCTTGCTTTGTCAATAAATCCTTTTAATTGACCCCTATTCATATATAAACACCCCTTTTATAAAGCTAAAATTAATTAAGCCTTACACTATATAATACAATATATATTAAAAAAAGCCAAGAAAAAAAGAGAAGGTATCCCCTCTCTTTATCCTAATCTCTTATATACAACTTTTAGTAATTCTTCTTTTAATTCTTTACCTTTATTTAATGTATTATTAACCTTTTCTTCCATTTCATTTTTATATTTTTCATCTTTAATACTTGAAAGGTTGATAGTCACATTAAATAAGGCACCTTCTAATCCTGTATAAGCAAGTAAAGTACCTACTCCAACATCAGTAATAGCATTTACGTTTCCATATCCTGCGAAAACGTTTTGCAATTCTAAGACCCTTAAGCATTTTTCTGCACATCTGAAAGGTACTTCTATTGCTATCTTATACCCATCTTGTATAGCTTGAGACCTAGCTGCCTTTTCCTCTTCACTTTCCTTTGGAAGTTTAAATGCTTCCATTACCTTATCAAAGGCTTTAGTATCTTCATCTACAATATTACTTAGGTCGTTCATTAAGCCTTCAACTTCCTTTGAGTTTTGTAATATTGTAGCCTTGATTTCTTCGGATAATTCTTCGTAAGCTTTTTTACCAACAGTTAAATTGCTTACCATTTGTGTTAAGGCACTACCTAGCCCTCCTGCTAATGCAGCTACACTCCCACCACCTGGTGTAGGATCCCCACTGGCTGTATCAGCCATATACTCTTTTAAACTTTTGTTTATAAACATTTAATCCCCTCCCTCACACTATTTTACTACATTTGCTAAAATAATCAAATGGTTTTTATTAATATTTCTTGATATAGGTTGAATCATAATCTTTTAATAACCACCAGCTTGAGGGGACAATATAAGTAGTCCTATTAAGTAAGTTTTATTTTCTTTTATCCCTCAGTACTAGGCTTGTCTTCTACCATTAGATAAGGTAAGATTCATAATTAATTTTATTTCTTAAATTAATTATGAATCTTATCTTATTTTTGATGCTTATTATATTTTTATTATCTTACTCTCAGCAATTAGGGCCTTGCCCCCTACTTTTACTATATACTTATCATTGTCTTTACTAATATTACAATATATTTTACTAGGCCTCCCCATAAGGTATCCTTGGTGTGCTATTATATTATCGTCTCTTATAAAGCCATTAGCCTTCAAGAAATATATTAATGCTCCATTGGAGGTTCCGGTGGCTGATTCCTCATCAATACCAACTGCAGGGGCAAAGTTTCTTGTGTAAACATGGTCTCCATTTAATTCTGGCAAATAAAATGCATGTAGGCCTACCACACCTAATTCCCGAGAATATTTACTTAGTTGATCCATATTAACATCTAAGTTATCTAAAACTTCTTTTCTTCTTAGGGGTAGAATAATATCCTTTAAACCCGTTGAGATAATTTCTGGAAATACTGGCAGGTCTCCTATTCCAATATCTTCTATTCCTATTCCCATGATTTTTTCTAGTCTTTCTAGTTTTTTTATGGCCCCATATCTTTGTGGACTTGATTGTTCCATAAGGACCCTATCTATTTTATTATCCTTATAAATAAGCTCTACTTCTAATTTTCCGGCTTTGGTCTCTTGATATACCTTTTTTCTTTTATCTCCATTAGCTTTTATGTAACCCATTTTAGCCAAGAAATAAAAGCTTCCTATTGTTGCATGACCACATAATTCAACTTCACAAATAGGAGTAAAAAATCTAACATTGAAATAATCTGGCCCGATTTCCTCTACAAAGGCAGTTTCTGATAGGTTTATTTCCCGGGAAATATTTTCCATTTGTTTGCTGGTTAATTTCCCAGAATCTAATACTAGTCCAGCTGGGTTGCCTCCTGGTAATTTGTCTGTAAATGCATTTACCCTATATACTCTTATTTCCATAAATATTTCCCCCTAGATTTTTAAACTAATATAAGGTTTGAGACTCGTCTAAATTTACCATCTCAAACTTTAATACATATAAGCTTGACTCTAGATTATAAATACCAATTGTATCTGGTGTAACTTGAAAGGATTTAAGGCCATCAACAATTCTAGTGGGTTTATTATTTAATATATCAATAGCCCAATTAGGATAAGGCGTGCCAGGATCAGTAAATCTTCCATCATTCATCCCAGCATTTATAACTGAAATATTAGCTCCAGGATAACATGTGAATACCTTGTAATCCCAATGACTACCACCAGAATCAACCATTTTTTCACTAGCTATGTTTCTTACATTTGTAACCTCTAATTCAAGGCCTTGGTAAATAAGTGTTTCAGTTTTTCCTATTTTATCAGAAGGGGTTACTAGGTCTAATGACTTAAAGGATCCTAGTGATTTTTCAGCTTCATCAGATACTTGTTTATATGTTTCAATTGTATCAGGAAAATATTGGAAGTCCCCTCTAAAAGATGCTTCTACATACTTTCCATCCTTGTAATGTAATAGGATGTCTTCATAGGGTGGTCTTATAAATACAGGTGATTTTTCCACCCTAACTTTAAATGCTGATGCGAAATTTTTAAATCCTTTTTCCTTAAATTTATCATATGAAGCTTTGTCATATACATATAGATTTCCATCCCTGGTTTCCATTACTGCATCATCCTTCCAGGAGTTTGGAAAATTCATAGTATAATTATGGTCCTCATTTGTATAAAGAAATGTATCTTCTAAGTAAGGCTTAGAAGTATATTTGCCTATAATTGCAATTCTATTTTGTTCATCCCACTGTACTTCTTGTGATAGGGCCTCTGCCATAGACCTTAAGGGTATATAAGTTGTTTGATTCTCTATGAAATTTCTTTCATCCACTTTTATTTTCTTATCATTTATAGATATTTCCTTCTTGCCAACTGGAATCAAAATTGTAGTTCTCTCATTACTAAGCTCTACCATCCTTTCCTTTGCCATCCACTTTACTTTAAGGTCTAATCCCCTAGCAAAGTCTCTTACGGGTATATAAGTCCTAGCTTTTCTTAGTATAGGGTCTTGTTTCATTTCTAGATATTTCCCCTTTATTACTATATCAACAGAAGATCTTCCTGCAGCTAAAGTGACTTGGGAAATATTTATAATTACTATTATTAATACAAATATTGCACAAATAAATTTTAATCTTTTCATATTAGTCTTCATCTTAAATCATCCTCCTTTCCATCCTTCTAGTAAAGTTTATGTCTGAAAGTATTTGACATGTATATTTGCAGACTTTGCATGTTTATTATTTTGATAGGTATAGAATTTCCTCTATAGTTTTTTTCCAATCCGGATTCTTTATTTTTAAATGTTTCCCACTGAATTGATTGGCTAAAGAAATATATTCACCACCAAGTGAATGCATTGACAACCATAAATCTTGATCACTATCCTTTGCAACAATTTCATAATGTTCCTTATCATAATAACGAACTGATGATGGTGCTTTCCTGAAATTAGTTTTTATAATTAATTCTTTTAATTTTTCTATTTGTTGCCCGTTTAGGACATACTCACCGGATATATCTCCTGCTATATTCCTTTTTGTAACAGTCACCGTGCTAGAAGTTGAAATTTTCACAACCCCATCTATTTGACTACCATAAACATTGGAATAAGAGTACCACAGTAATCCTATGGTTAATAATATAATAATAACTATAATAAATTTATATGCCTTCCTCAAGACCCCGCCTACCCAATGATACTATTCATTTTTCAATAAATCTATAATCCGTTCTAAATCTTCTAATCCATAATATTCAATTTCTATTTTTCCCTTTTTCCTGCCCACAATTAAATTAACCTTGGTACCTAATATACTCATTAGGTTTTCCTCTACATCCCTTATATTAGGGTCTTTATTTTTTTTCTTGATTGCTTTTGACTTTCTTTTTGCTGATGGTTTACTTCTTATGATTTCTTCAGTTTGCCTAATGTTTAAATTTTCTTCTATAATCTTATTGGCAATGAACGTTTGTTCCGACTTGTCATTAATAGCTAATAATACCTTACCGTGGCCTAATGATAGGGTTCCATTATATATATATTCCAATACTTGCTTATTTAGATTTAAAATTCTAATAGAATTTGCTATATATGGTCTAGACTTTCCTACTTCTTTTGCTAATTCTTCCTGGGTCAAACCATATTTATCTATAAGTTCCTTGTAAGCCTTACCCTCTTCAACTGGATTTAAATCTTCCCTTTGTATGTTTTCTATTAATGCATACTTTGCTGATAATTCTCCGTCTACAGATTTTAAAATACAAGGGATCTCCTTAAGTCCAGCAAGTTCGGATGCCCTCCATCTTCTCTCCCCAGCTATTATTTCGTACTTATCATTTTTCTTTCTTACGATAATAGGTTGTATAATGCCATGGGTTTTTATTGAGTTAGATAAATCCAATAGTCCATCCTTATTAAAATCTGTCCTAGGTTGGTGTTTATTGGGAACAATTAAGTTTATATCAATATCTACTACAGACCCCTCTTCATTCTTGCTTTCATTTATTTCTAAATCATCTGCGATTAAAGCAGCTAAGCCCCTGCCTAGGCCCCTTTTCTTAGTAGTCATGTCCTAATCCTCCTCCACTAAATCTAAAAATTCCTGAGCTAAGTCTATATATGCTTCCGCACCTTTAGATTTGATATCATAGTCAATAATAGATAAGCCATGACTAGGTGCTTCTGCTAACCTAACATTTCTCGGAATAATACTTACATATACCTTACCTTTAAAATATGCCTTTACTTCTTCAACAACTTGTATGGATAGGTTTGTCCTACCATCAAACATGCTAAGGACAACACCTTCAATTTCTAAATCAGGATTCAATCCCCTTCTTATTAATTTTATGGTATCAAAGAGCTGACTAACTCCTTCTAAGGCATAGTACTCACATTGTATAGGAATTATAACACTATCAGAAGCTACTAGGCCTATTATAGAAAGTATTCCCAGAGATGGAGGACAATCTATAAAAATGAAATCATAATCATCTTTGATATCTATTAATTTGTCCCTTAATATAGGTTCCCAATTGCCTTCCCTGGCAAGTTCTATTTCCAATCCTGCAAGCTCATTGTTTGAACCAATTATATCTACACCTTCTGCAGATGTTTGTCTAATTGCATCCTTTATATCTACCTCATTGATTAGGACATCATATATAATTGGTGATGATTCATCATCTTTGCTTACACCAAGGCCAGAAGTTGCATTTCCCTGAGGATCTAAGTCTATTAGTAGTATTTTTTTACCTTCATTTGCTACCCCAGCACTTAAGTTTACAGAAGTTGTGGTCTTGCCAACTCCTCCTTTTTGATTGAAAATAGAAATAATTTTACCCATTAAACCACCACCTTTTCCTTTTCTTATATAATATCAGATTAATAAGATAATACAAAGCAATATTTAATGTTCCACGTGGAACATTAAATATTACTTTGTATTACACTAGCATCCTTGGTGTAATACATCAAAAAAAGCCACGATTGTATATGTGGCTTTTTCAAATATAAATATTTTATTTAATTTTCTCATAACCATATGTTTTTATTGTATAAGCTGCTATAACAGCAAATGCAATAAAGGCAATCATACTGGACATAACTGTCGATATCCCCTGTTCCCAAGGTGCATTAACCTTATTTAATGCAGAATTAATATATAGGAGAACTAACCAAGCTATAGCCCCTGTAATAATTCCTATTACCCACATATTCAATTTATTGACAAATTGACTTTTTCTAATTATGAATAAAAGTATATATCCCAATGCCTGACCTGCTAATATATGAGTTAATAACTGAATAGCAGTTAATTTAGCACCCAAAGTTGATATACCCAGCGCTTCCGTTACCATAATTATTCCTGCTTGAATAAGTGAAGCTATTAAAAATCCTGTTGAATATTTTAAATACATATATAAACATCTCCTTTCTGATTTAGTATGTATTTAATTTTAAAACTTATACCTTTATTATAAAAGATTAGTTCACCCAATAAGACACAGGAGTTATTATAATAACTCCTGTGTCTTATTGGTATATAGTAATGTTTTAGATTTTATTATCTCCATTAGCTTTTATGTATGCTGTCTAAAGATTATATAAATCGTGTTTTAGTCATATTTGCAAAAGATGCATGTATAAGACCTACAGGGAAAAAAATTATACTGCTAACTATTACACTTAATTCATATAGTAGGATACTTCTCTGGTCAGGATTTCCTTTAAATCTATTTTTAAAAGAACCCAAAGGAATACCATAGGCGTTCCCCATCATTATAAGACGGATCACTGAAACTATACCTTCCACCTTAGGAAGGCCATAGGTATCTACCATAGCCTTCAAAGATTCTCTTGTGGGCTTTCCTCTTGTTTCTGCATAATGTTTAGCAAACATAATTGTAGACATTTCCTCTTCTGGAACATCATCCATTATTCCAGATAAGATATTGTCTATCTCTTGCTTGGTCATACCAGCCTCAAGTGCCATTTTGGTATGGGCATAAGAACAAGCCTCACATTTATTTACCTCAGTAACTGCTAGCATAATACGCTCAATAAATTGGTCACTTAGGATATTTTTACTTTTTACCATTCTATATCTTGATATTGAAAACAAACCATAATAAGTAATCATGTATATTTCTTTTAATGAATACAATTTCCTTGCAAATGTAGTTTCCACGCTTATCGCTCCTTTAACTTAAATGTTTGTATCATCTCTAGCCCTAAAGCAAGATCCTTATAATCACTTACAATTAGAACCCGATAAATTTTTCTTTCCCTTTTAGATTACAATTACAGACTTGTGTTGTAAAAAAGTTTTTTTGGGTAATAATAATATATAAATGTAATTTATATTAATGATAACACATATAAAGGAGGATTTGTATGACTAATATAAAAGTGTTCTTAGATTATGCTTGCCCGTTTTGTTATATAGGCTTTGAAATAATGGATAAACTCAGAAAAGAAGATCCTACAATTAACTTTGAATATACGCCTTACCAGTTAAATCCTAATACTCCTATTGAGGGGATTGACTTAGCAGACCAGATCTCAAAAGAACAAATAGAAAATGGTTTCAAAAGGATAGAAAGGTTGGGATCAGAATATGGATTGATTTTTACTAATAAAACAAAATCCTACAATACCCTTGATCTTCATCTAGCTAGTCTTTATTCCCAAAAAGAAAATAAATTCTATGAGTTTTCCAAACAAGCATTTGAAGCAATCTTTACAAGGGGTGAAAATGTAGCCCAAAGGCTTGTAATAAATGAAATAGGCCTGGCTGCTGGATTAAATATAGTAGAGATGAATAATTGCATAGACCAGGATCAATCGTATAATGACTTTTCGAGTAAACAAGAAATGGCATCTGTGTACGAAATTGAAAGTGTTCCAACCTTTATAGTCAATGACAAGCTAAAGGTAACTACTTTAAAAAATTATGATGCCTTTAAAAAGGATTTATTAGGCTAACAATTATATGTAAAAATGGAATGTTCCACGTGGAACATTCCATTTTATTTGCAAAAACTTGCTTATTTTGGTATTTTAACTGATACTTCTACATAATCTCCCTTATCTACCTCTTTGTATTCAGCATCAACTCCGGTTTCTTTTATTGCTGAAAAAGCCTTCTTTATTGTGTTTATATAGATCCTTATGTTTATTAAGTTTTTTATATTCTGTTTTGATTGTTTTTCTTCTATTTTTGTTAAATCTTCAAGAATCCCATCCACTAAGGCTTCTGTCCTACTGACATTCAACTCATCTTTGATAACTTTTGCCAGTATTTTGTTTTTCAAATCATCATCTGACAACTTTAGTAAAGCCCTTCCATGTCTTTCTGTTAAGTCATTTTCTAACAAGCTTCTCTTTACATCATCTGGCAATTTAAGAAGTCTAATTTTGTTTGCAATAGTTGACTGACTTTTTCCCATTTTCTCTGCAATCTCTTGCTGGGTAAATCCGTGATCAAGTATAAGATTATTATATCCTTCAGCTTCTTCAATAAAATTTAAATCTTCCCTTTGCAGGTTTTCCATTAATGCAATAATTGCTGATTCCTTGTCTCTATATTCAACTATTATAGCTGGTATCTTTTCAAGCTTTGCCATCCGTGAAGCCCTCAGTCTTCTTTCCCCTGCTATTAACTCATAAGAATCTGGTTTGATTTCCCTAATACTTATGGGCTGAATTACACCATAGGATTTTATGGATTGGCATAATTCTTCTAGGGCTTTTTTGTTAAAATCCCTTCTTGGCTGATATGGATTTGGTTTTATATTAGATAATGGAATATATTGAAACTCAGGTTGCGTTTTTTTCATTTCAATCCCCCTTCTCAATAGGCTTTATTATATATTCTACATCCCTGCTGTATTTCCTTCTTTATTTCCAAAGTTTTTTCATACAAATTCCCCTATATTATAAGGGTTTTTTCTTTGGTTTTCCTCCACCCCTAGGATATTTTGACGGCGTTTCTTTTATTTTCTCTATTATTATCAAAGAATGTGTGATATTAGATTGTGGAACTAGGATGTTTTTTACTTCTTTTATACTTCCTCCCAGTAAATTGATGGCTTTTTTTGATTCTGCAAGTTCTTTTTCCACATCAGGACCTTTCATTGATATAAAATATCCACCTTTTTTTACAAAGGGGATACAGTATTCTGACAAGGTATCTAAAGAAGCAACTGCCCTAGATATACAAACGTCATATTTTTCCCTATACTCCACAGTTCTTCCAAGTTCTTCTGCCCTTCCATGGACAGGTTTTACATTATCTAAATCTAATTCTTTAATAACTTCATTTAAGAAAATAATTCTTTTATTTAAGCTATCTAACAAGGTTACTTTTAATCTAGGATTGATAATCTTAAGGGGCAAACCAGGGAAGCCTCCTCCAGTTCCAATATCAATAATGCTTTTTTCTCCATTAAACAAATCCGTTATATTAGGAGTTAGACTATCTAAAAAATGCTTTATATCTATTTCTTCATCATCTGTTATAGCTGTTATGTTTATTTTTTCATTCCATTCTTTTAACAAGCTTTTATAAACAATAAATTTATCTTTTTCTTTAGGCTTTAATTCTATATTTAATTGTCCTACCCCATCTAACAGGGTCTTGATACTATTCATCTTTTTTTGCTCCTTTTAATCTTCTTTCTTGCTCTAAATAAATCAGAATTACATTAATATCTGAAGGCGACACTCCTGATATCCTCGAAGCTTGACCTAAGGTTTCAGGCCTAATCTTATTCAGCTTTTGATTGGCTTCATTGCTCAAACTTTTAATTAAATTATAATCAAAATTATCATGAAGCTTTCTGTTTTCTAATTTCTTAAACTGTTCTATCTGTGATTGTTGCTTTTTGATATATCCCTCGTATTTTATTTGGGTTTCTACCTGTAATCTGATTTCCCTTAATAATTTTGGCCTATGAGGATCAAGATCTATTAATAAATCATATTTTAACTCTGGCCTTTTTATTAAATCATAAAGACTAGTTGGAGTTTTTAAAGCTACCGTATTTAATAATTCTAAAGTTTTGTTATTTTCTTCATTAGGATTAATTTGTACTTTCCTAAGTCTATTTAATTCTCCTTCTACTAGGTCTTTTTTCTCTAAGGTTTTCCTATATCTCTCTTCAGAGACTAAGCCTATTTTATATCCTCTTTCTGTAAGCCTTAAATCCGCGTTATCTTGCCTTAAGGTAAGCCTATACTCAGCTCTCGAGGTCATCATCCTGTAAGGCTCTTCTGTGCCCTTAGTGACTAGGTCATCTATTAGAACTCCTATATAGGCCTCTGATCTATCTAATATAAAAGGCTCCTCACCCTTTATATTTAAGGCTGCATTTATACCTGCAATCAATCCTTGTCCAGCTGCTTCTTCATAACCTGATGACCCATTTATTTGGCCAGCGAAAAATAAGTTTTTTATATCCCTATGCTCTAGTGTTCTTTTTAAAATTGTAGGATCTATTGCATCATATTCTATTCCATAAGCAGGTCTCATAAATTTAACATTTTCTAAACCTATTATTTCTTTGTACATTTCCATTTGAATTTCTTCAGGAAGAGTAGAACTTGCTCCCTGAACATACATTTCCTTTGTAGAAAGTCCTTCTGGTTCTATAAAGACTTGGTGTTTGTCTCTTTCCGCAAATCTAACAACCTTATCTTCAATAGCTGGACAATATCTTGGACCTGCTCCATCTATATCTCCGGCATACATTGGAGACCGCTGGAGGTTTTTTCTGATTATATCATGGGTATTTTTTGTAGTATATGTTAAATAACAAGGTACTTGCTCTCTATCATACACCTTGCCCATATTTAAAAATGAAAATGGTATTACCTCTTCATCCCCAGGTTGAATTTCCATTTTACTATAATCTATACTGTCCTTATGTACTCTCGCTGGAGTACCAGTTTTCATTCGTATAAAATTAAAGCCCTTTTTCTCAAGGGCACCTGATAAAGGTATTGAAGGAAACATTCCATCTGGCCCTGATTCATAGCTGACTTCACCAATATAAACAATCCCCCGTAAATATGTACCTGTAGCTAAAATAGCTGCATTACATTTATAAATACCGCCGGTTCTTGTCAATACACCTACTACTTTATTATCCTCCAATAATACATCTATTATTTCTCCCTGTTGAAGGGTTAAATTTTCTTCATCTTCTAATACCTTTTTCATTTCTTGATGATATATCTTTTTATCAGCCTGGACCCTTAGGGAATGAACTGCTGGTCCCTTGGAAGTATTCAACATTTTACTTTGAATAAAAGATTTATCTATATTTAAAGCCATTTCACCACCAAGGGCATCTATTTCCCTTACTAAATGACCTTTTCCTGTTCCTCCAATGTTAGGATTACATGATAAGGCAACAATGGAATCAAGACTCATGGTCATAACCAAGGTCTTCATTCCCATTCTACTACTGGCCAGTCCAGCTTCAACACCAGCATGTCCTGCACCAATAACCACTACATCATATTGTCCTGCCATATATTGTTTTATTTCTTTCATATTTTTCACCTTTCTAAAGTGAGACAAATATATTACTTGTCTGTTTTATATTCTTAGTATTTTAAATTATTGCATGTTTTACTAATGACGCGTCGTTTATGTTTCTGTCATCCTGAGCTTGTCGAAGAATCCGTTTTTGTCATTCCGAGGGAAACGAGGAATCTTAGGTCCTAAAACAAAGATCCTTCGTCGCAAGCTCCTCAGGATGACAAAATTATCATGTCACCTAATTCTACATATGTTCACCCAATACTTCAATCTTTTTCATTCACTCACTCTTTATAATTCTTTCAACTATTCACTATTCACTCTTATCTATTCACCTTTTTCTACTTGCCTATGCAAAACTCAGAGAATATCTTGTCTAGAATATCTTCCTCTATTGTATCTCCAGATA
>CAZWTU010000022.1:17271-21682 GCA_964637035.1 uncultured Tissierellaceae bacterium | reverse complement strand
TTAATGGGTGGACATCAGATAATTGAAGGTATTAGACCTGTTACTGATAAAATGATAGAATGTCATTTTTATACATTGACATGTGATAGATTATTTATTGAAAAAATTGCTGCTGCAGGGGCAGATATGCTTGTATTGCCTGCTGAACATTTCATTGGAGCTCAATTAGCATATATTATTAATTATTGCCGTGAGTTTGGAATGAAGGTAGGGTTGACAATTGGATGCTATACACCGCTAAGTTTCGTGGAAGAATCCATATACGATATAGATAGATTACATGTAGTAGTACATGGTGTAGATGAAACTGATGGTAAAGATAACTGGGGTTGGAGAAGAAGTGTTATTGATTTAGTTCAAAGATCAAGAAAACTTATAGATGAAAAAAATCCTAAATGTGAATTAGCTATAGATGGTGGCCTTAGACATGATAATATGGACCCGTTGATTGCTTGTAATCCTGATGTTGTTATTCTATCATCTGCAATATTTAAATATCCTGAGGGAATTACAGCAGGAGTTAAAGCATGTAGGGAAGCTATTGATGCTTCTGCAAAAAAATACAACTTAAAATAAATTAGGATAAACTTAAATTGATAAATCTTGAAAATTGAAAGGAGTAGTTTTATGAAATATATGAATGCTGAACCATTTAGGATTAAGGTAGTTGAACCAATTAAAAAATCTACAATAGCTGAAAGAAGAGAATGGTTAAAAGAGGCTCAGTACAATGCTTTTAAACTTAGGTCTGAAAATGTTTACGTTGACTGTATAACTGATAGTGGTACTTCTGCAATGAGTACAAATCAGTGGGCAGCTATGATGGTAGGGGACGAATCTTATGCAGGATCACCTAGCTTTTTTAGGCTAGTAGAATCTGCAAAGTCAGTATTTGGAATGCCATATATACAACCAACTCATCAAGGAAGGGCAGCAGATTATATTATGGCTAAGATATATGCAGAAGAAGGTAAATATGCCATAGGAAATATGCACTTTGATACATTTAGAGGTAATGCTGAAGTCTTAGGTGCTTTGGCTGTAGATTATGTAATAGATGAAGGCATGGACCCAGCAAGTGAATCCCATCCATTTAAGGGAAATATTGACCTTGATAAAATGAGAAGCCTAATTGAAGAAAAAGGGGAAGAAAATATATCCGTAGTAATTATAACAGTTACTTGTAATAATAATGGTGGTCAACCAGTATCTATGGAAAATATTAGACAAGTAAGTGAACTTGCAAACAAACACAACATCCCAGTTGTTATTGATAGTGCAAGATTAGCTGAAAATGCATACTTTATTAAAACTAGAGAAAAAGGATATGAGGATAAAACCATAAAAGAGATTACAAATGAAATGTTCTCTTATTGTGAGACTGCAACTATGAGTTCAAAAAAAGACGGACTTGTTAATATGGGTGGTTTGTTTCTAACAAGAAATGAAGATGTATTTGCTGTAGCAAATCAATTAGCAATAGTTCATGAAGGTTTCATAACTTATGGTGGTATGTCAGGTAGGGATATGGAAGCTTTAGCAGTTGGATTGCAAGAAGTTGTAGATGAACAATATCTTGAATATAGAATTAATCAGGTAAAATATTTAGGAGATAGGCTTAAAGAAAAAGGAATTCCTATAATAGAGCCTACAGGTGGTCATGGAGTATATGTTGATGGAAGAAGATTTTTTCCACACATACCACAAAGTGAATTCCCATCTCAAAGACTTGTTGTAGCCCTTTATGAGATAGCTGGGGTTAGGGCTGTTGAATTAGGAGCATGTGCTTTTGGGTCAAAGGATAAGGAAACTGGGGAACCAATATGGCCTGAATTAGAGACAATGAGAATTTCACTTTCAAGAAGGGTATATACAAACAACCATATGGATGTTATTGTAGAAGCCTTAAGCGAAATATATGAAAACAGAGACAGTTACAAGGGAATGAAATTAGTATATGAAGGAACTATTACCTCCCTAAGACACTTTACAGCAGGATTCGAACTATTATAAACAAAAAATAATAAGGCAGATAAGAATTTTCTAATTCTTATCTGCTTTTTAATGATTTATCTATTATTTTTTGAATCAAGTATTATCTTTTGTAAGTCTTCTTTTGATCCAAAGGGTAGAAATCCTAAAACTGGACAATTAATAATATTATCAAATTGGTTTTCTTTTATATTATAATCGTCAAAGCTATAATATAGATCTAAATCTATTAGAAACTGCTTTATAAGATTTCCAAGTTGTGAAGCTGCTTCTATATCCTCTATTATTTCTAGTTCCTGGTCAAATAATCTAGCTACATTTGCAAATTTATCAATGTTGTTTTTATAATTATTTGCAAGAAATTCTGGGAATACTAAAGCTAAGGATTCTCCATGACTTATATTTCCTATGCCACCTATGATTTCAGCTAATGGATGAGGTGCTGCCGCTCCTGCATTGGAAAGTCCTACTCCAGCTAAGGTCTGTGCATATAATAACTTGCTTCTATATTTTACATTTGTTAGATCTTTAGTTGACTTAAGAAGATAATCCTTTATAGCCCTTATTGCTTCTAAGGAAGCCAATTCACTAAAGACTGATGCAGATGGGTTGATATAACTTTCAAAGGCATGACAAAAGGCATCAAAGCCAGTAGAAGCTGTTAATTTCTTTGGTAATGATAGTAAAAGATCTGGATCTAGTATTGCATGGTCAGAGTAGTTTAAGGGATGAAATATACTGTTTTTTTCCTCTCCCCTTGAGATAACTGCTGCCTGAGTAACTTCTGATCCTGTTCCTGCTGTTGTTGCAACGGAAATCAGAGGTATATATTTACTGGATATAGGCTTATAATTTTCATGGGGGTTTGTATAGTTATTGAAAATACTGGACCAATCTATTTCTTTTAAATCGTTTAACAAACAGATTGTTTTTGCAGTGTCAATACTGGAACCTCCACCCACAGCTAAAACAAAATCGATATTATTGTCCTGAAGGATTTGTATGCCTTTTTCTACTATTTCTGTAGTTGGATCTGGAGCCACTTCTCTATAGTGAGTAACATTGAAATCAGAATCATTCAGTTGTTCCTTTATCTTTTCGTATAATTTATCTAATGGTGAATCATCCTTACTATCAGTGGTTACCAATAGGCAATTAGTCCCATAGGCTTTTGCAATTTTTACTAAATCATTAATCTTACCTTGGCCAAAATGTATATTTGTTGGAATGCTAAAACTAATAGTCAAATTATTCATCTCCTTTTCATGTTTTTATATATCAATATAATTATTCACACTAATACTATCATATTATTTGCAAAAGCATTATAAATATTCTACTAGAATGAAGTAGAAATCAATATAATAGGGCAGTGGTAGAAGCAAAGTTGCAAATCAGCTAATTGATGAAGAAGGGGAATAAGTGATATAATAAATAGGTGTTATAATGATAAGTATAGCCGTAAAAATCAAAAATAACCCTGGCAATTTTATTAGCTAGGGATTCAATAGGAGGAATTATTAATGAATAAATTAGTTATAGGAATACCATTAGGTGACCCCTGTGGTATTGGACCAGAAATAGTAGTGAAGACTTTTAATGAAAAAGAATTGTATGAAATATGTAATATGCTTTTAATAGGGGATAAATTTGTGGTTGACCAAGCATTACAATTTACTGGTTTAAATTTAGATGTAAATATAGTTACAGAAACAAATAAGCCAAAGTTTCAATATGGAACTATAGATTTAATAGATATGGATTTTGTTAAAAGTGACTTTAAATTAGGGGAAGTAAATGCTTTATGTGGTAGGGCTGCATATACTTACGTTAAAAAAGCAGGAGATATGGCTATGGAAAACCTAGTAGATGTAATTGCTACTCCCCCTATAAATAAGCAATCTATGAATATTGGAGGAGTACCCTTTATTGGACATACAGAAATATTTGAAGATATTTCTGGTGTAAAGGATCCTTTAACTATGTTTGAAGTGGAAGATTTAAGGATATTCTTTTTGTCTAGGCATGTTTCCCTTAGAAAATCTGTAGATTTTGTTAAATATGACCGTATACTTGAATATATTGAAAGATGTACACAGGCTTTGGAAAGATTAGGAGTTACAGGTAGGCTGGCTATAGCAGGATTAAATCCACATTCTGGTGAGAATGGACTTTTTGGATCTGAAGAAGTAGAAGAAATTGCTCCGGCAGTTAAGGAAGCTCAAAGGCGAGGATTTGATGTAGTAGGGCCAATTGCTGGAGATTCTGTTTTTTATCAGGCACTTCAGGGGAAATATGCTGGAGTTTTATCACTTTATCATGACCAAGGACATATAGCTGCTAAGACTTATAATTTTGAAAAGACTATAGCCCTTACAAATTCAATGCCCTTTCTCAGAACATCAGTAGACCATGGTAC
>CAZWTU010000022.1:0-17171 GCA_964637035.1 uncultured Tissierellaceae bacterium | reverse complement strand
CTATAGCCCTTACAAATTCAATGCCCTTTCTCAGAACATCAGTAGACCATGGTACTGCCTATGATATTGCAGGAAAGAACATTGCATCTCCAGTTAGTATGATAGAGGCTGTAAAGGTGGCAGTCAAGTACGGAAAGGTATACAAACAATAGGGACAGATCATTTTGTTTGTCTGAAAGCTAATAAACAAAATATCTGTCCAAAATTAGTAAATAACTATTAATCTTTCTTTTTATTAAATATTACTTTTGATAATTCTCCAACTACTAATGGAATAAATGCATAGGGTAATACAATTAACCAATCTTTTATTCCTATGGGGAATGTGTAAAAAATAGTGGCCATAAAGGGGATATATAAAACTGCAAGCAATAATCCAAAGGACAATAATGTTGCATATACTAGGGTTCTATTAGTAAAGAAACCAATTTTAAACAAGCTATGTCTTCTAGACCTACTGGAAAATGCCCTAAGTAGTTCTGCTAATATTAGGGTGGTAAAGGTTATTGTTCTTGCCTTATCAATATGACCTGGATAAGTCTTAAGCCCCCACCTATAGGCCAATAGGGAAGCTCCAGCTATGGCAATACTTTGAAGACCAATTCCTATAATCATATCCTTATCTAATATGGGACTTTTTGGGTCCCTTGGAGGAATATCCATTATATCAGGATCTCCTTTTTCAACACCAAGGGCCAATGCTGGAAAACTATCTGTCACTAGGTTTAGCCATAATAGTTGAATTGCTCGCAAAGGTACAGGTAAATTGAAAAGTATACTAATAAATACTAATAAAATTTCTCCTATATTACAAGATAACAGGAAAAAAACAAATTTCTTTATATTACTATATATAATCCTACCCTCTTCTACTGCGGAGACAATACTTGCAAAGTTGTCATCTGTAAGAATCAATTCTGCTGTATTTTTAGCCACATCTGTACCAGTTATTCCCATGGCTATACCTATATCAGCTCTTTTAAGGGCTAGGGCATCATTTACTCCATCCCCGGTCATGGCAGCTACCTCACCATTTGCCCTTAGGGCAGTAATTATTCTAACCTTGTGTTCTGGAGATACCCTGGCGTAAACCTTTATATTATTGACAATTTCCTGTAGTTGGTCATCGGAGTACTTGTTTAATTCGTCTCCCATAATAGACTGGTCTATGTTTTCAGCCATACCTAAGTCTTTAGCTATAGCAAAGGCTGTTTCTTTGTAATCCCCTGTTATCATAAGAGTTTTTATGCCTGCTTTTTTACATTGTTTTATGGCTGCTTTAGCCTCTGGTCTTGCAGGGTCTATCATTCCTACTAAACCTACAAAGGTCATGTTTATTTCATTCTTATCAGGCGAAATGTCTTTGGGAAGTTCCTTATATTCTTTGTAGGCAAAGGCCAAGACCCTAAGCGCATTTTTCGAAAATTCACTATTTATATTCATTATATTTTCTTTGATTTCACTTGTAAATTCTACTATATTTCCCCCCATACTTATTCTATTACACCTATCTATGATTACATCAGGTGCTCCCTTAGTAAAGGAGACTACTTTATTAGCTATATAGTTTTTATGAAATGTAGTCATCATTTTTCTATCAGAGTCAAAGGGAATTTCCTCTATCCTGGGATATTTGTCCTTCATAAGAGATTTTTTAATATTACCCTTTCCTGCTAATGTAAGAAGAGCCCCCTCTGTAGGGTCGCCAATAACTTTATATTCATTGGCTACATTGGTCAGGTCTGCATCATTAGTTAAAGCGCATATGGAAAGCAGGGTTTCTAAGTCTCCAATATCTTGTGGATTTATATCTTCCCCATTAATATTGAAGGTCCCAGTAGGCTCATATCCTATGCCCCTTATATCTAAGACCTTATTATCTACAAAGGCCTTTACTACTGTCATTTCATTTTGGGTTAATGTACCAGTTTTATCAGAGCAAATAACTGTAGTTGATCCTAAAGTTTCAACAGCTAAAAGTTTTTTAACTATGGCATGTTTCTTAACCATTTTATTCATTCCCAGGGCCAGGACAATAGTGACTATGGCTGGAAGACCTTCTGGGATAGCGGCAACAGCTAGGCTAATTGCAATCATAAACATATCCAATAATTCCCTACCCTGGAAGATACCTATACCGAAAACAGCAATACATATTATTATAGTGGCTATTCCAAGAAATTTACCCAGTTGATTTAATTGATTTTGTAGGGGTGTTAGTTCTGTGTCATAGGATTGAATCATAGTAGCTATTTTACCTATTTCTGTAGAATGGCCAGTAGCCACAACCAGTCCCTTTGCCCTTCCGTAAGTAATGGCAGTGCTCATATAGGCCATATTGGTTCTATCACCTAGGGACATATCATCATCAAATACCACATTGCTTTTCTTATCGACTGGAACAGATTCCCCGGTAAGGGATGCTTCTTCAACCTTCAAATTAGAACTTTCTATAAGCCTTAAATCCCCAGGTATAATATCCCCAGCATCTAAAAGTACAATATCTCCAGGAACTAAGCTAGATGCTGGGACTTCTTCTACTTTACTATTTCTAAGTACTTTTGCATCAGGTGAACTCATTTTTTGTAATGCCTCAAGGGCCTTTTCAGCTTTTCCTTCTTGGTATAGACCTAAAAAGCCATTAACAATAACTATGGCTAATATTACAGCTCCGTCTTTTTTTGCCCCAACTGCAAAGGATACAATAGCTGCAACAATTAATATTAGGACTAAAAAGTCTGAAAACTGGGCTAGAAGTTTAGATAAAAAACCTTTTCCCTTTTCTTCGCTTAATTCATTAAGACCATATTTGTTTGTCCTTTCCTCTAACTGTTGAGAATTGAGACCCGTCTTAGGGTCCGTTTCCAGACTGGCTAAGGCATCTTCAATACTTTGTTTATACCATTTTTCCAATATATCACCTCTTTCTATTTCATATTATATACTATACCCTTCATTTATTCCCTTTATTTAATAGTTTTTTATATCTTGCCACAAACACTAGGGACAGATATTTTTGTTTGTCTTATGCCAATTTATTTATAAAATTAATTAATATCTTATCAATATTTATGATTAAATTATGACAATTACCCGCATCAACCATTGTAAGAGAATCCCTATGAGCAGCTGGATTCCGGTATTCCTTAGTTATATCTTCTACGCTTTTACCCAATTCCTTTATATACTTATCTCTTTCAATGTTATTTTCAAAGGCTTCATCTTTAAACAAACCGCTATCTAAAAATTCATTTAAGGATTTTATTTTTTCTTCTTTAAGCTCATCTTTCATAGGCCTATGATAAGACTCCTCAAAATCTAGACATAATACATAGGGAACCTTGCCTAAGCTAAAAAATTGGCTTCTTTGATAAGAAGATTTGAATAAAATTCCATCAGGTAGGTGTCTAATTACTGTATTTTTATTTTTCTTAAAGTAACTTTGCATCTTATTAAATAAATGTATAAAGAGTTCAATCTCTAAAGCTTTTGTAAGGGCTATGCATACAGGTGAGAAATCCAATTGTTCTGAGCTCTTCAAGTCATTATAAATTACTTGAGCAGTTATAAGATGTTTTCTTGTATCTTTATTTAATTTATTCCATCCAGCTTCAGTAAACTTATCCTTATATTCCTTTTCAACTTTATCTATATTTTGACTTCTTGTAATTTCATAATTTTCATCGATAAGTTTCAAAATTTTATCCGTTAGTTCTACATAAATGTCTTCTTTTTCATCTTCATTATCTGCTTTATTCAGTTTTTCCAGGATGCTTTCTTGTATTTTATAAAGGTCCGTGACCATAGTGTGGATATCTTCAATGAGCCTACCATATTTATTAACAGACTCTTCCACCCTAACAACTGTTTCTTCAACTCTATGAATGCCTTCATTGGATTTCTCAATATTGTTTTCTAAATTGTCAAAGCGTTTGTGTAATTTTTCAATATCATCTTTAAACATTTTTAGAAATAGAGCCTTATTATTTTCAACTTCTATCTTGTAAAGGTCTTGCCTTTTATTATTTTCTTCCTCTTCTATTAATTTGTCCCTTAGTTTTTCATTTTCTCCATCAGATATCTTTATTTTATCTTTCAGTTCATCTATTATTTTCTGGCTTTGTTCCTTTTTATTTTTACAAGCTTGTATTTCTCTTTTTATATTGTTCAATCTAGATAATATGTCTTCTTCCTTAAGGCTGTTATTATACTTCTTTTCAATAAGGCTTAAATCTTCTGTGTGGAATAAGGGTATTTTGAATTTTTTAATGTCACTAATATTCACCCTATTATTAGTTGGGATTAAGTGCCTATTTAAATAATCTTCAAAAAAACTAAGGCCAGATACAGTAGCCATAAACTCTTTGAAATACTGGTCGTCAGACCTTATAATTACTTGGAAATGTTGTATTATTCCTGGAGGGTCTTCATTAGTATATCTAGCCACATTACAATGCCCATCCATAGTTAGGTTTACAAGTATATCCCCATCTTTTAATATATGATTTACTTGTGATTTTAAATCATGGCTACTATATTTATCATGACTAGTAGGAAGAATCCTGCCATTTACTAGGTTGCTTTTATTTATAATAATAAGGTCTCCACTTTCCCTAATACTAGCCTTGCCAAATAAAGATCCCTGTATAAATTTGCCTACTTCTCCTAATAGGATGAAATTAGAAGGCTTGTAAAGATTTAGTAAATTAAACTTATTACTATGGTAGTATTTGTTCCATTTGTCTTTTAATAAAGCCTTGTTTATAAATCCATCTCCCTCTCCTCCTAGGTATTTATGGATTATTTGGTTAATGTTTTCATTGTAATCTACAATAAGTACATTTTCACTTTGGCCCTTATTTTTTATTACAATAATATTTAGGTTATGGTTTTTTATCTTATATTTATCATAGGGCAGTTCTACTAGGATTTCTAAGGAGTAATTTTCCATTATAAAGTTTCTCATTTCAAGACTATAATCTTCAAAGGCAAATCGGCCTGGCATTAGACCTACAAAAACTCCATCCTTATTTAATGATTTTAATATCTTTCCTATATAAGCTAAGTCAAGAAAACTTTCACCTGATCCTGTTTGATTTAGACCATAGCTAAAGGGAATTTGTGAAATAATCAAATCATAACTTTGACTCATATTTTCAGATAAAAAGCTTTTTTCCATGAAGTTTATTTTATTGTTTACGTCCCTTCCTATGGCTATATTATCTGTATCTGTGGAGTAGCCATCTATAACTTGTCCATAGTCACAGTAATATAATATTTCTCCCATTCCAGCATTAGGGTCTAATATTGAAGTAGGGTTAAATATCCTAGCTAGGTCTGCCATTGCCTTACATAGATTTACATTGGTAACAGGTTTATTGATGGATTCTGCAAATGCCACCATGTCATCATATTTATTAGTCATATTTATCATCCTTTCAAAAGTTTTTATTTTTATTTTACTTCTAGAAGTCATGGAATCCACCAAAATCATGATTGGACCCATGATCAAAGCTATCGTTGAAGCCATGATCAAAATCATGATCAAAACCGCTATCAAAATCATGATCAAAGCTATTGTCAAAGTCATGGTTAAGGTCGTTGTCAAAACTACTTTCAAATATGGATTGACTATCTCCCCCAAAGTCACAGGGAGTGGCAGCATTAAATGCATCTTCCATACAATTGTTCATTGAATCATTCATAAATAATTCATTGTTAAAATTGTCCATGAAATTTTGATGGTCAGCCATGAATTGTTCATGGCTATTGAGATGGCCATCTTGCATTTGATCAAAGATTAATCCTTGCTTGTTTATATTATTATGGTGTTTGTCCCATCCTTGACTAAAGTTTCCATTATCTCTGGCCATTCCAGGGGAACTGAAACCATAGTGAGATTTGCCATCGTAATGAGACCCACTCATCCTATACTTAATTCTTTTAGCAGCTTGACTTGCTTTTATGAGCCGTTTTCTTATACTTTTAGCCATCCATACTCCTAGAAAAACACCTAGAATACCTACCATGGATTTTAGTGTTTCAGTAGATAAATTAAAATACTTATTTAAAGTTTCTATTAGGGGAACTTCTAATTCCTCTAGATTGTTAATAATACGATTGCCTATAGAAAAGCTCAATTGTTTCATTAATTCAAATATTACCATACTTAGTTTTATAATAACATCTAATATTTTCATAAAATCTCTCCTCTCAAAATTTATTATATATTTATTCTAGTATAATTTTTAAAATACTTCATTTAAAAAAAGGGGCAAGATTTGTTGAATGGTCTATAGATATATGCTATTCTTATTTAGATAATGGAGAAGATTTTATTACAACTACTTAATACAAGGAGAAAATACATGACTTCAGAGATTTTAACACCAAATAAAAACTATAACAAAATAAGGACATTTTTAAGATTATTATTTCTCAAAGGATGTTATTCTAAAAAAACCTTTAAAAAATATGGTCTCCTTTCGGACAAGCAATATAGAAACTATACAGGGATTTTAAGGGAATATTTTAATGAAGACTACCATAATATAGAGCAATATTCTAGGGATTCGCTGCAATTAAACTTTGAATACTATGAAACGACAGAAAATTATTTAGTAGATTCCTATTTGACCAAATCCTCCACAAGCAACTATATGTCTGTATACTTTTTACTACTTCAAATATTAAACATAGAAAAAGTCCCCCTAAGGAGAAATGAGATAAGTGAAAGATTATATGCGATATATGGGTATGATGAGGATACCAATAGGAAGGATTGTAAGGATATAAGTGAGGCTAGCATATATAATTATTTAAAGGAATTTGTAAAATTAGATATTCTAAAGGAAAATGAAGATAATGAATTCTATATTAGCCATGATATTTTTAAAGACTTATCAAATGAAGAGCTTATTAATTTATATGATTGTGTGTCCTTTTTTTCTAATGTTTTATATCCATCAACTCCAGGATATTATTTAAAGGAGTCTTTGAAAAACTATAGAAAATATATAAGAAATATGAAGCTAGAAGAACAAAATATTTTTTTACATAGGTTTATACCCCTACATTCAGTTTTAGATGATGGAATAGTAATAGAATGTTTAGGTGCTATAAAGGATAATAAAAGGATCCAAGTAAATTATGAAAAGCTTACATTTGATGATTCTTATTATAAGGAAAGCAAGTATGAAATGAAGATAAGTCCTATTAAGTTGATATTTGATTTTTCTTTAGGACGGTGGTATTTGGCATATCTAGATGATGAAGATAGGTTATCTATGCTTAGGCTAGATCGAATGCAAAATGTAAAGTTACTAGGGGAAAAGTTTCACCATGAGGCCTATGAAGAATATTTTCATAGGGAGTTTAAAGATGTATGGACTGCCTCTATGCCCTTTGGAGACAATGAAGATAAAGAAATATGCCTTCAGATACCTAAGGAGGGTAAATATACTTTAAAAAGATTGATTAGGGAAGGCCATGGTGGTCAATTGACCTTAGGACAAGATGATAATTATTATTTTAATATAAGTGTAAAAGATGATGTTGAACTCCTTCCTTGGATACGAACCCTAAGTCCCTATGTTAAGATAATTGGAAATGAAGACTTAAAAGATAGGTTTATAGATGATTTAATGGAGATGAAGAATAGCTATGGAATTATATAGTGAAATAAAAAACAAGTATTATAATTATATTACTGAATTAATTTTCCTTTTATATAATAATAAGGAGTTACAAATACAAGAGCTATATGAGATGATGGGTGAAGGGTTAAATAATAATATAGGACTTAAGAATTCCTTATTGAATTATAGTGGACAAGATAGTCTCTTCATATTAGATGAAAAAGATGATAAATACTCCCTAAGTCTAGAGACGCCACTCCCAATAATATTATCTAAAATCGAAAAAGTATGGCTTAAATACATGCTAAGTCAAGATAAGGCTAGGATGTTTTTAAACAAGGAGACCATAGACAAGCTCCTTATTAGTCTGGAAGAATATGAAGATATATTTGATAATAATATTATTATTAAACACAGGGACCACAGGGAAGATAAGGATGTGGACCTATTAAAGGATAGAATTAATATTTTGATAAAATCCATTAGGACTAACAAACTAATAAAGTATTCATATAAGACCAAGGCAGGAAGTATATTAAAGGACATAATTGGTATTCCTTATAAAATAGAGTATTCAATTAAAAAATCTTTGTTTTATTTGATTTCATATTCTATAGAAGAAGAAAGACCCATTAAAAGTATAGTAAGTAGTTTTATGGATATAAAGGTTTTGGACAAGGAAAGCCCGATTTCTAGGGAAGAGATTAAAAATAGTATTAAGCTTAAAAAGGCAGATAAATATGTAATTCTTGAATTTGAAAATATAAACAATCTTATAGAAAGGGGATTTCTAACCTTTGCATCCCATAGTACAGATGCCAAATATATGGAGGAAAGGGATATTTATGAAATAAAGATATCTTATTATAGGTTTGAGGAAAAAGAAATTATTAATAAGATTTTTTCCTTGGGCAAGGGAGTAGTAGTAAAGGGGCCAGAGGATGTAAAGGATCAAATAATCCATAGGATTAAAGAATCTTTAGACCTCTACAAGCAGTAGGGACAGATCGAGATTGGTAAAAAACAATCAATTTCATAGTTTGTCATACAGACCGCAGCCAAGTATCTAATTTTTTCTATACATTTAAGATTCCTTATTTCACTCAGGATGACAGATGAGCGATTTTTTCACTGTTCTAGGACGGTTATTTTGTTCCTATGGAAAATTATAATGATATAAATATTTGACAATAAACAAGCTTTATATGATAATTTAAGATGAGGATAATAAGATGTAGATAATAAGTCAATTATATTAAATTGATTGGAGTGATAAGGTATGAAAAGCAAGATATTAATTGTAGATGATGAAAAAGCAATTGCAGATATAATAAAATTTAACCTTGAAAAGGAAGGACATCTAGTATATGTGGCTTATGATGGAGAAGAAGGAATAAAAACCATTAATAAGATTATACCAGATTTAGTCTTATTAGACGTTATGATGCCTAAAAAAGATGGCTTTCAGGTTTTAAAAGAGATTAGAACAAATTATAAGTTTCCTGTTATAATGCTTACTGCAAAGGAAGAGGAAGTGGACAAGGTTTTAGGATTAGAATTAGGTGCAGATGATTATATTACTAAGCCCTTTTCTATGAGGGAATTAGTTGCTAGAGTAAAGGCTAATTTGAGAAGAATAGATTTTTCTAATTCTATGACCAATGACAATAAAATGATAGTATCAGATAATTTAACAATTGATTTAAATAAATATGAAGTAACCAAAGACGAGATAGTTGTAGAATTAACCTTAAGGGAATACGAGCTTTTGAAGTTTTTAGCCTCTAGTGCCAATCAAGTATTTTCTAGGGAGCAATTATTGGAAGAAGTATGGGGCTATGAATATTATGGTGATATTAGAACTGTAGATGTTACGGTAAGAAGACTTAGGGAAAAAATAGAAAACCCTAATGAGGAATTTAAATATATATTAACAAAAAGAGGGGTAGGCTATTACTTCAGGAGGAATTAACTATGTTTTCTAAGGCATTTTCTAGTATAAGATGGAAGTTTATTTCAGTATATTTTTTATTAGTATTTATTGCTATGGTTATAGTAGGTATTTTTATTATAGGGAAACTGGAAACTCAACAAATATCCAATATAGTTAATAATATGGAGTTGAGTATAGAAACCATAATAGGTGCTTCGTCTTATATTTCTGAAGATGATTGGATAGGCCACCAAGAAGACATACAAGAAACCTTAAACGAATGGAGACTTGGTAGCAATGATAACCTATACCTTATACATGATATTAATGATATTCCTACTATAGTAGCATCAACGGCAAAACAGTATGAAAGTATAATTGGTCAAAATGCATTGTCTTATAAGTTTTTAGATACACCACTGATTTTAAGAGCCTACGAGGGAGATAAGGTAAATGATACAATTGAAGGATTAGATAGGAATACTATGTCTGCACATGTGGCTTACCCAGTACTTACAGAACTTGGTAGAGTCAAAGGTGTATTTTACATGACTTCAGATCTCCAAAATGTTTATGTAACTGTAAATGAATCAAAAAAAATATTAACCAACGCAACTCTTATTGCACTTGCGATCACTGTGCTTTTAGGGTTTATTATTGCTTCAAGTATTACAGAGCCTATCAGGGATGTAACCAAAAAAGCTGAAAAGATGGCTAAGGGGGATTTTGAGCAATTTGTTGATGTTAAGTCAGATGATGAGATTGGTCAATTGGCCAGTATGTTTAATTATTTAACTATTAAATTAAAAGATACTATCCAGGAAATGGACTTAGAAAAGAGCAAATTAGATACAATATTTAATTATATGGCTGAAGGAGTTATAGCTGTAGATATAAATGGACATATAATACATGCTAATCCAATTGCAAAGGATATATTACATATAGAAGAAAAGGATATTAAATCAAAGGGCGAAGAGGATCCAAGTATGTTTTTACTGGAGACAATAAATATTAGGAATATAAATTATGAAGATGAAGAATCCTTACAAGGTGATGAAACATTAGAAAAAGATTCTCAAGTATTTAAACTTAAATACGCTCCTTTTAAAAATGAGAAAAATGATATAGGAGGAGTAATAATTGTGTTCCAAGACGTTACAAGGGAGCATAAACTAGATAATATGAGGAAGGAATTTGTTGCAAATGTTTCCCATGAATTGAAAACTCCTATTACTACAATTAAATCCTATACAGAGACCCTGATGGATGATGGTTTAGATATAGAGATTAGGGATCAATTTTTAAATGTAATAGATAAAGAATGCGATAGGATGACAAGGCTTGTCAGGGATTTACTTCAATTATCAAATTTGGATTATGAAAAAACAAAATGGGAAAAAGTAGAGATACCTGTGAATAAATTTTTAAAGACAATAGTTTCTAAGTTAGACTTTGCTTTTAAAGATAAAAACCATGTGCTAATTTTAGAAATAGAAAACGATTTACCAAATATTGTAATAGATAGGGATGGCATTGAACAGGTTATACTAAATATAATATCAAATGCCATAAAATATACTGAAGAAGGTGGGAAAATTGAAATTACTGGAAAAACCTCTGGAAATTTTATATCTATAATGATAAAAGATAATGGAATAGGAATACCTATAGAAGATCAAAAAAGAATATTTGAAAGGTTCTATAGAGTGGAAAAGGGTAGAAGCAGAGATTTAGGTGGTACAGGACTAGGATTATCCATTGCCAAGGAAATAATTAAGGCACATAATGGAGAAATTATATTGAATAGTGAGTTTGAAAAAGGTACATCAGTGGAAGTAAAACTACCCTATGTAATAGTGTAACTTGATTTTAACTATATTGTAACAGAACTGTAACAATTGTAATGTATAATTTATTTGAAGTAAGATGTAAAGGAGGAATAATATGTGGAAAAAGATATTAGTTAGTTTTTTTATCTGTAGTGCTATATTGACTATTAGTTCAACAAGCCAGGCTACAGGTGAAACCAATAACAAAACTATAAAACAGGAAACTCAAGTTAACATAGATAGAAAAGTTGCAAAAAAAGAAGTAGATATTTCTAAATATCAAATAACAAGCCCTGAAGAAAAATCTTATACTTCAAAGGATAAGATTACCTTTATAAACGGAAAGGCTCCTTCTGGAACATCTATTACTATTGAAGTATATGGAACTACAGACTTGACTAGAAAAGTATTTAATTTATATAAACTTCCAGATGAAGAAGACTATATAGAAATACATGAGGAAGATATTGTGGTTGGCAATATGGGTCTTTTTGATAAGCAACTTGACCTGGTTACAGGTATCAATAAAATAATTATAAACTTTAATGTGGAAGGCGTTCCATTACAAGAGATAATAATATTTGTTGAGCCTAAAACAGTTAAGGCGAATAATGGAGTAAGATTAACGGATGTAATGACACTTACAAGGTAATTCTTAACTGTGACGTTGGAGATGATTTAAATGAAAGAGAGGTTGAAAACCTTTTTACTAATAATATTAGTAGCCATTTCTTTAATATTCACTAGAAATTTATGGTTAGAAGTACCTAACAATGGATCTCAGATATTTAATAAAGAGGAAAGGGTCTATAGTTCTTCTTATTTGTTATCAGATATGATAGCTCCTAATAGGTATTTACTTAATTTTGATGATAAATTTCATACAGTTTTCCATGATGATTATAAATATGGCCTATGGACAAACACCAAGGGCCTTTTATATGAAATTTTAGGAGGAAAGAACATTGAAATAGTTGATTTGACTAAGGATGATATGGAAAACTACAATAATAGAAGGTCTATAGTATTTTATTTTCCTGAAAAAGTAAACACTTATATATTAGCTAAGGCTTTTAATGTAAAGGATCCAAATCTCATTGTAGATGAAGTACCCAATATAAATAGTATATATATATACTTAGGGGAAGGGGAGCCTTTTTTTATATTTTCAAACCAGGAAAAAAGTATTGGAGTCTTTAATGAATCTATAGATTTAACAGCACTTAATCAACAAGTAACTAAAATAGAAGAAGAAAAGAATTATAATTATTATAATTCCATGCGAGACAAGTTTGGGATAAATAATGATATCTATATACCCTATGAAATGAAAAATATTATACCTACAGTGTTTGTAGAAAATCAAATAAGAAACTTGGATGAAAATGAGAAAAGAGAATTGGCAGAAAAATTTTTTAATAGGGATATTAATTATATTAGAGACTTTGAAGAGAATAATGGTTCTACAATATATATGTATAATAAAAGGGTATTGAAACTAAATATAAACGGTACATTGGAGTATTTTCATGCATTGGAAGGGATTATAAAAAAGAGGAATCTCTATGAAAGTTTGACCACAGCGGCAGAGTTCATTTCCGATAAGGCCAAGGCTCCAGAGGGTATGTATTTGTCTAAAATTGAAGATATAGAAGCAGATAACAGTCAGGGATATAACTTTACATTTAAATATAGGGTTAGGGGTATTCCTGTTATACTAGGCAATGAAGAAGTTGCAGATTTTGTAACTATTCAAGTTTTTAACAATCATGTAAGATCTTATAAACATTATGCCAGAAAGCATATGGATAAACCTATGGAAAATCTATATCCAGAAGGGAAGATTTTACCTTCTATTGAAATTATAGACATGAACTATGATTTTTTATTGGACTCTTATTTAAAAAATAATAAAATTCCCGGGGAATTAATAAATAATATAGAAACAGAAAAGGTTCTAGAATCTATAAAAAATATAACATTAGCATATTTTGATCCATGTTTAAAGGATTCAGATGAAGAACTTATTGCTGTTTGGGTTCTAGAAATAGATAAATCTATTTTTGCCTTTGATGTTTACAATGGATCATTAATATACAAAAAAACTAAGTAATATGGATGGTGAATTAATTGGATTGGTCTAAAGCGAAAACCATCTTAATAGTTGCCTTTATAATAACCAATATACTATTGGGATTTGTTGTATTTTCAATGGAAAAACAAGAGCAACCAACTATAAAACAAAGTTTTATTGAAGATGTAACAAAAATACTAGAGAAAAAGAATATTTTTATTGATAGTGAAATACCCAAAGAAATGCCAAAATTAAATGCTTTAACTGTAGAATATGAAATATTAGATTGTGACAAGGTAAATAGGGATTTTTTTAATGGGCTAGGAAGCATTGATAGAAGCGAAAATGATTTAGTTGAAATTATAAAAGATGATGAAAAGATTACCATCTCTAACAAGAGAACCTTAAAATATGAAAATAATAATGCAAGATTAAGATATGAGGATTTAGATAAGGATATGGCTGAGGCTATAGCTATGGAATTTTTAATGGATAAGGGAATTGAAATATTGGACATGAAGTTATCTTATGTGAAAGAAGATGAAGATAGGTATATATTAGATTTTTCAAAGATATATAATGATAGATATTTAGAAATAGCCTATACAACAATACAAGTAGATAATACAGGTGTAAAAGGCTTAGAACGGCTATGGCTGAATACTTTAAATGAAGGAGAAACACCTATGTATATTTCCACTGCACCTAAGTCTATTTTAGAGCTTTTAAGTATGGAAGAAGTTTATGGAAAGACTATAGTGGATATTTCCTTAAGTTATTATTTTGAACCTAAAAAGAACGAGTATATTAAAGACCCTAAGGACGCAAGAAAGGGTAAATCCATACCTGCTTGGAGGGTATTATTTCAAGATGGGTATAAGGTAGTCATAGATAATTATTAAAAGAAGAGCTAGTCTTCTTCTTTTTTTTGTACTTATATACTATAATAGGAGTTAGTGGAAAAGGGAGGCAATAATAAATGGGGATAAGATTTTGTTCCTTATCAAGCGGAAGCTCAGGGAACTGCCAATATATAGAAACAAAAAATATGAAGATAATAATAGATGCTGGATTTTCTGGTAAAAGAATAGAGGAATTACTTAATTCTATAGATGTATGCCCTAGAACCTTGGATGGCATATTTATAACCCACGAGCACACAGACCATATAAAAGGTGCAGGAGTATTATCAAGGAGATTTGATTTACCCTTGTATGCCAATCTAGGTACATGGCAGGGTATGGAAAGTAAGATTGGGAAGATAAAGGAGAAAAACATTAGGGTGTTTGATACTGAAGACTTTTTAGAAATGAAAGATTTAACTATCAATCCAATAGGGATATTTCATGATGCTTTAGAGCCTGTAGGTTACATAGTCCATTATAAAAATATAAAAATCAGTATAATAACAGATACAGGAATTCTGGACTCTAATACAAGAAAGAAAATTAAAGGTTCAAATCTTTATTTAATGGAATCAAATCATGATGTTGATATGCTGAGGGAAGGAAGTTATCCTTGGTTCCTCAAGGAAAGGGTCTCCAGCTCAAAGGGGCATTTATCGAATGATGATGCAGGAGGAATTTTATGCGATACCCTAGAGGGTAAAGAAGAAATAATATTATTAGGACACTTAAGCAAAGATAACAATAGACCAAAACTTGCTTATGATACGGTAAAATGTAAATTGGATGCTAGTGGAATCAATGTAAATAAGGATATTACACTAGATATGACTTATAGGGATAAGATATCAAAGGTTTATTATTTATAAATATTAATTAATGGGGAGGGAAAATATGCGTATATTATTGACTAATGATGATGGGATAATGGCTGAAGGATTATATACCTTAGCCAAGGAATTGGAAAAGAACTATGAAGTAATTATAGTGGCGCCAGATAATCAAAGATCTGCACAAAGTCATGCAATTACATTATTTAAACCACTTATAGTAAAGGAAGTAAAACTAGAAGGATTAAAGTCTAAAGCATATAGTATATCAGGAACACCCGCTGACTGTGTTAGGGTTGGATTGGATGCTTTATCAGATGGGGAAATTGATTTAGTCTTTTCAGGGATAAATATGGGATTAAACTCAGGTATGGATATACTTTATTCAGGTACTGTTTCTGCTGCAATTGAGGCAAATATTTATAATATACCTTCTATAGCAGTATCAGCAGAATATTTTCAAGGTAAAACTAATTTCAATATTGGAGCTAAGTATGGGTTAAAAGTATTTGAGAATCTAAAGGAACAAATTTTAGAAACCAATATGGTCCTAAATATAAATACTCCATATACAGAAGAGGAAAATCTAGCTGGAATAAAAGTATGTAAAATTGGAGAGCCTATATATGACTATTATTTTGCTGGGGAAAATGGAGATGGTGAAAAGACACTAGAGGTAAAGGGTAGGAAACATATAGAATTGGAAAAGGATACTGATAGATACTATCTCAGACATGGGTATGCTACAGTAACTCCTTTACATTATGACTTAACTAATTTTAACTCCCTGGAAATAGTAAAGGCTTGGATAAATGGTTGATTGAATATTCACAATTCGGGTATAAATGAAACATATAATATACTAGAAAGAGGTGGTTATATGTTTAAGATTAGAGATAAGGAAGATGTTTTAAATGAATACCAGACAAGATATACAGAACTAGACAATATATTTATTGAAGGATTAAGCAAAGAATATGATAGGTATATAGGGCTACTTAAAAGTTTATCCTCAAGAGAAGAAGCCATTGAAGTCTTCCAAAAAGAGATTGAGAGAAATGAAAGAAATTTCAAGTCTAATTCACAAATGCGAGATTTAGAAGGCTCTCCACACAAACACTATATGGCCATACTTGCGAATTATGGTTTAATAACATTTTTTAGGGACAATATGATAGAATAATAGTTGGTATATTACTTAATAAAAACTGTACCTTTAAAGGTACAGTTTTTGCTTTGCAAACATTAGGGACAGGAATTTTTGTTTGACAGGCTTTAAGATTTTAAATTAGACAAATAAGGAAGGTATAGGATATGAATATAAGAATAATTGCAGTAGGGAAAATAAAGGAAAAATACATAAAAGAAGGTATAAAGGAATTTAGTAAAAGGTTGTCAAGATATTGTACTTTAAATATAGTAGAGGTAAATGATGAGAAAGCACCAGAAAACTTATCCAAGAAGGAAATGGATATAATAAAAAATAAAGAAGGGGCCAGAATACTAAGCAAGGTCCCCGCCAATTCTTATCTTATATCCTTAGTAATCGATGGAAAGAAATTATCATCAGTGGATTTATCAGAGAAAATGGAGGATTTAATGGTTAGTGGAACAAATGATATAAGCTTTATAATAGGAGGATCCCTAGGCTTATCAGATGAAATAATAAATACAAGTAATTTTAAAATATCCTTCTCTGATATGACTTTTCCCCATCAATTAATGAGACTTATACTATTAGAACAGGTATATAGGGGGTTTAGGATCATGAAGGGTGAACCCTATCACAAGTAAAATTCCCGTCATTCTGAAGAGTGGAGCGATGAAGAATCCATCTTGTGGGGTAAAGTATAAGTAGAAAATGAATATAATGTTATTATGAATTAGATATTGATGATATAATATTTGTAATAGGTAGTTCGTATAAGTAAAATTAGGTGACATGATAATTTTGTCATCC
>CAZWTU010000021.1:0-22468 GCA_964637035.1 uncultured Tissierellaceae bacterium | reverse complement strand
GAGCACCTGCCTTACAAGCAGGGGGTCACAGGTTCGAGCCCTGTTGTGCCCACCACAATGCTATCTCGGATAGCAAATTAAAAATTGTGAATTAAAACATTTAAGATTAAAAGATAAACAGGCCATATGGCCTGTTTTTTAGATTGTGGCTACATATTCTAATATAGTTTTTAAGAGCAGTCTTATATTATCAAAATATAACTTTTTCTCTACCTTTAATATAAATATATTAGCAGGGATATCATACTTTGAAGTGCTATATAACTTTATATCCTTATAATCTAGAGTGTTTATATAGGTAGCTATTTCTTCTTTGGATACATAGCCATACCTTACATATATTGAAATATTAAAATGCCTAAATTCATCTGTAGAAACATTATATTGATCGGAAAAAAACTTAATATTATTATTTAAACCCCTATCTAAAAACCCTTCTATATAGATAATGTTATCTTTAAACTTAATATTATCAATTGTAAAATAGAGTGTATTTTCATTTAAATTTAATGAGATTGTCTTTTTAGAATGAATTACATCTAATACTTCAATTATATCAAGCATATAAAATAAATCATCACTATTATGTTTAAGTATTTTTTTCCTAAGGAGAGGATCTTTGTTTTTAATATAATTATAAAAAAATCCTATACAATCAAATCCAGAATATATATCTTCTCTAAAATATCCTAAGCTTTTTTCAACGGTCTTTAGCTTTAAATTTTCTAATTTTAGATAATCCTTATTAACTTTAATTGTTTTATATAAATCATATGAATTATTAATAGATATAAAATCATCAATACCATTAACTTTTAGTCTATGATTGATAAATGGTATATCAAATCTATCTCCATTATAGTTTATTAAATTATCAAACAAAGATATATCTTTCATAAAAGTTTCTAAAAGCGTCTTTTCGCTTCCCAATTCATTTGAAAAATATTGCTTTAGGACCCAATTTGAAGTATAGTCATCGTAAGATAGCAATCCTATAAGATATATAATCTGTTTATTTTTATCAAGACCTGTAGTTTCTATATCTATAAAACAAGAATTTTTTCCCTTAAAGTATTTATTTATATTAAGTTTATGAAATAGTTTAGTAGATATAATCTCCATTTAATTTACCACACCCTTTTGTGTTATAATATTACTATAATAAAGATTATACATTTTAAATCATATAAAATCAAAAATTTAGATTTTAAAGGAGAGAAAAGAATGGAAGAATTTAAGATACAGATAAATAATATTAGAGATAAAGAATTAAAAAATAATATAATCAACCATAATAATGATAAATTAAATTATATAAATAAATCTAGTTATTTAAATGCATTTAGAGCTATTATATCAATTACAACTATATTAGACAAAAGTGAAAAGTTTGACTATTTAGAAGATGTATCTGAAGTTAAGTTGTTTAAAAGATATATTGATGATGCAGTGGGTCTTATAAATCAATCAATACATCAAAGAGAGTTTTCTAAAAACTTAAAAGAAGCCAAGGATATAAGAAATGAATTATATTGTTTATTGAAGATAGTGGAAGGATATTACATAGAATTATCATACTTAGCTAATATGGCAGATTATCATATACTTAAACTTAAGGAAGAAGATGATACTAAAGATTATAATAGTATAAACACAGAAAGAACAATAAAACTAATACATGATAAGCTTGAGTTAAACAAAGGTGACTATACTATGTATAATTATATAATTTCTCAAATAATTCAATTTATTCCTATGAGGCTTACCAAAGGCAAATATATAGATATCGTAAAGAATGCTATTAAAAGAAATTTAAAGTACTCAAATAAAGAAGAAATTGAAGATAAGATAAATTACTATAAAAGGCAATGGGATAGCTCAGTTCAATATGGTTATGGATTTAAATTTGATAAATATTTTGCATTAATTCAAAAACTTAAAAATGATGATATGAAAAATAAAAGTTTAGTAGAATTAAATAATAAAGTAGAGGAAATAATATCCATACTGAAAAATATAAATGAATTATATAATTTCATATTGATAATGGGTTTAACTTATAATATGATAATTGCAATATATTTAATATCAAGCAATTCTCTAGATGAAGAAATACTTCAAATAAATGAACAGTGGAATAAGATATTAGAGTCAAGAGATAAGGATGATTTAAATCAATTTATGGAATTAAATGAAATGAAAATAAAGGAAATTGAAATAAATATAATTGATAATATAGAAGAATTTCAAGAATTAAACAATCAAGCTGTAAAAAGAAAAGATTTCATAGATGATGAATTAGAAGAAATTTTTTCATATACAAAAGAGATACTAATATATTATAATGATTATAATCTAGATAATATTGATACAATATTATCTAAAAACAATGTTGAAATTTCACATGAGTATTCAGATGAATGGGTAAATTCTCTTATTTCTTATATAAGGAGATCTCTAAATGACATGGATAATATAGAAGGTAAAATTAGGATGAAAAAACTTCTATCACTTATAGAACTTCCATTTTCTAGTATAAGTCAATTTGAAGACTATATAAGATATTCTCTTAATAATAGGATATCTTCATCGAAAGAAGTATCCTATATAATAGATAATATTATGGAATTTATGCAGAATATAGGAAATGACATTAATATTTAAAAGGATGATATATTATGCAAATTGAATTAGTAAAGAAAAGTATTACAACTGGATTTAAAAAAGGGTTTATGACTTTATGGAGATTGACAAAGATAGTTGTTCCAGTATATTTTTTTGTTACCTTTTTAAAGATGACTCCGGTATTAGAGAGCCTTTCTAACTGGTTTGAACCTCTTATGAAATTGATTGGTTTACCGGGAGAAGCTTCATTAGTACTTGTGTTAGGAAATGCTATCAATTTATATGCGGGAATAGGGGCAATAGCCAGTTTATCCTTAACGGTAAAGCAGGTAACTATATTAGCAGTGATGCTTTCATTTTCACATAGTCTATTTTTGGAATCAGCTGTAGCGAAAAAAACAGGAGTAAGCTTGGTGATGGTAGTATCTATTAGGCTTATACTTGCAGTATTATCTGGTTTAGTTTTAAATATTATTTTGTAGGAGGGTTTATATGGATTTTTCATTGTTTTTAAAAGAGAGTATAAGTGGATCTTTTAATTCAGTTATTACAATGGCGGTAATAATTATTCCTTTAATGGTAGTAATGGAGGTTCTTAAAGGCTTTAATATACTTAATATAATTTCAGAAAAAATGGAACCTATATCATATTTTTTTGGAATGTCTAATAAGGCGATTTTTCCTCTTATAATTGGTTTGTTTTTTGGATTATCTTATGGAGCTGGTGTTATCATAGAAAGTGCCGAAGAAGGTAATCTAGAAAAAAAGGATTTATACATATTGATGATTTTTTTAATTGCTTGTCATGCAGTAGTAGAAGATACATTACTATTTGTAGTAGTAGGGGCAAATTTGTGGTTGCTACTTGCAATAAGGATTGGAGTAGCAATACTTATATCTTTGATTGCATCTAAGATTTTAAATAAAAGAGTATTAAATGAAACTATAATTCAACAAAAATAAAAGATGCCCAGGCATCTTTTATTTTTGTTGAATTAGTATTTAATCTTCATAATATTCTTCAGTATCTAGCTTTTGACCTAAATTACGTGGCTTACAAGGTTGATCTGGATCTATGCTTGATTCATCTATTTGTTTTGGAAAAAGAGTCGGGAATGTAGTACAAATAGGTGAGGTTTCTGGTGATATCTCAGTAAAGCCTGTTGAAAGAACACATAATTGTACAGGCACTATTATTTTCTTTTCACAGGATATACAAATAGCAATGATTAAATCAATTCGCACTTCACCAGTTTCTGGGCAAATAGTTATATCTCTTGATATACTATTTGTAGCGAGCCTAGTTTCACATAATACATTGCAGAATTCAGCAAATCTTGGGAAGAATGCAGAGTCAAATACTGAAGGTATACAAAGTTCAAAGAAATTAGTTAATATTATTGGAGCATTAGGTGGTGCAATAGGAACATTTGCAGATAATGTGACTCTAGATCTTCTTCCATTTCTATCAATTACTAAGACATCAATCTCTATAAATACATTACCTCTTAAAAATATTCTTTGTGTACCAAATACTGGAGTACCCTTTCCTTCATCGTCACATTCAACAGTGTCTGCGTAAATAAGTTTTTGGTTTTCAAGTCCATCTGGACCAGTAACTTCTACAAAATCTCCATTTGCTTTTCGTACAAAATTTCCTCCAGAAAGAATAGTCTCAGGATCTACGGTTAAGTTTCTTGGATCGTCTATATTTGCTGGGTTGAAAAATCTTCTACATCTGATATCTAGTATTCTAGTAATTCTTGAACCCTTACCAAGATTTGGATTAAATCTTATATTGTTAACAGTGCTAAGTGCTTGTAGCTGAACAAGAGTTGCGTCATATACTTTTTGAACATAAACTGGCTCAGTGACTACATGTCTTAAAGTGCCATCCCAATCACATCCTGTTGTACCAATACAACATCTATCGGATAGTTCTTGACTAAGGTCTTCTGGTAATATATTTGAATGCATACTGTTACCTCCTTTTATTATTAATTTTAAAAATATCTTTCAATGCTACTATATTCTATTTGGTCTATTTATGTTACAAAATAGTAATATGAAAGTTGATATTATAATAGTTATAGTTATATGGAAAATAAATTAATTGTAAGGATTAGGTGATATATATGACATTTTATACCAATAAGTGGCTTATATTAGAAAATGACCAAGAAGATATAAGATTATTTAGAAAGATAAATAAAGAAATAACAATGGAAAGAATAGTTGGAGCAGTAGAAAAAAATGAGAAAGAATACTTATGTAAAGATGTATTTAGTGAATTTGATATAGAAATAGATAATAAGGGGGATATATATTTATTATATCAAAATGATGAAATGAATTTAATTTTAAAGATATTAAAAGGGGAAAAGATTGAAACAATAAAATTAACGGATAATCCAATAGGCGAGATAGTTTATTTAAACATGGCAATGATAGATGAAAAGATAAATATATTATATGCAATAACAACAATAGAAAAAGATAATTATAAAATATACCATCACTATTATTACAGAAATAAGTGGAGTACTTTTATTGTAGATGAAATAAATGAAGAAAGAATTTTAAATCCAATAAAGATCATAAAAGAAGATAAGAATATGGTACTATTATATATTAAAGGAAAAGATATATTTATAAAAACATTTTCATTCAAGGATTTAAAATGGAGTGAAAATATAAAAATAACAAATACGCAAAATGAAAAATTGTTTTTAGATATGATTAAGGTTGATGATATATTTCATATGATTTATTGTGAGTTTATCGATGACAGTTTAGTCGTTAAATACAAGCAATTTAACTTTAAAAATATATCATACTCTATAATTCAGGAAAACATATTATCTAAGAAAGGAAGTCCTTCATATCCTACACTTATATCATATAAAGATGAAATCTGGGCTACGTGGATAGAACTTGGTAAAGTATATAGCAGAGCACTAAATAAGGATGCAGAAGATTGGGGAGCTTTATACTTATGGGAAGAATCCATAAATAAGGATATAATTAGATATAAATATATAGAAAAAAACAAAAGTGAGGATATATTACTAGATTATTCTTTTGGAAAAGTATATCCAGAAGTTCAGTTTTTAGGATTTGGGCCTACAAGCAAAGCAAGAAAAATACAGGATATAAAAGTATAAATATACTTTTATATCCTACTACTAAATTAGATTATATTCTATAATTTCCTTTACCTTATCTATACTATCTGTTAATCCCAGAGCTAGCATAAGCTTTATTCTGATTTTTTGACCAGGGAGGTTTCCTCCAAGTATTACACCGAGTTCTCTTAGGTGCTTTCCACCGCCTTCATATCCATAACTATCTAAAACTCTTCCAGTAGGACATCTAGATACCATTACTACTGCAATATTATTATCTATTGCTTGCTTTATCCCCTCAATAAGAGAAGGAGGAACATTGCCTCTACCCATAGCTTCCAAGACAATACCCTTATATCCACTTTTTATATAGAAAGAAATAACATCTGATTCTATTCCTGGCACACATTTAATTAATGCTACCTTTTTTTCTATATTGTCTGTATGTATATATTGATGTGGAATAATATTCCTATGGAAAATTACTTCATCATTATCTACTATTCCTAAAGGACCAAATTCTGGAGATTTAAAAGTATCTAATGAAAGTGTGTTAGTTTTAGTAACTTCAGAAGCTGAGTTAACTTCATTATTCATTACCACCAAGACACCTTTATCCATTGATTTTTGTGATACTGCCGTGCATAGTGCTGCTGCTAAATTACTTGATCCATCATACCCAAGCTCTGAGTTATTTCTCATCGCTCCTACTAATACTATAGGTTTGCTTGTTTTTATTGTTAAATCCAATAAATAAGCAGTTTCTTCTAATGTATCTGTGCCATGAGTTACTATTACCCCACTAATAGTATCCTTAGATACTGTATCTTTAACCAAACTAGCTATCTCCATCATCATAGCAGGAGTTATATGAGGACTAGGAATATTTCCATAATTAATAACTTCAATTTCACAAAATTTATTTATATTTGGTATCATAGATATAATTTCTTTAGAAGTTAAAGCAGGGACAGCTGCATGTATATTAGGATCAATTCTCATTGACATAGTACCACCAGTAAATATTATTGCTATTTTTTTATTATTCATTTTACAACCTCCAATTAAACATAATTTATGTCTAGATATTTATATTATAACATTATTTTTCCAAAAAATACAAAAAAAGACTCCTATAAGGAGTCTTAATTTATTGAACGGATATAAATAAACCGTTCAAAAGGGGTATTGGGAATAGAGATCTTAATTCTGAGGTTACCAGGGGGATAACCACAACTAAAGTATAACAAATTTCGACAAAAAAATCAATAGATATTTAAAACTTTCAAGAGACATAATAATCCCTATACACTAAAATATGAAAGAGTCTATTTAATATAAAAACATCTTTTATAATATAGTTAAATCCTATATAATATAGTAGACTTAGATATTATATAAAATATCAAGAATAAAAAAGAGGTGTAATATTTTGATTTATTTAGATAACTGTTCTACTACACTACCTAGAAAAGAAGTCATTGATGCTATGACTGATAGTTTTTTGGAGGACTTTGGGAATCCTTCTTCACTCCACAGGTTGGGATTAAAATCGGAAAAGAGAATCAAACAAGCTAGAGAGACTATTTCAAAATTTTTAAATACAGATAAAGATGAAATATATTTTACATCAGGTGGAACTGAAAGTAATAACATAGCTATTCAGAGTATATTAAACAAGATGAAAAATAGAGGGAAACACATTATTACTACAAAGATAGAACATCCATCAGTATTAAATACTATTAAGTATTATGAAGAGCAAGGTTATGAAGTTACATATTTATCAGTGGATAGATTTGGCAGGATATCACTAGATGAATTCCGAAGTTCAATTAGAAAAGACACTATACTTGTAACTATTATGCATGTAAATAATGAATTAGGAACGATAGAGCCTATTAAAAAAATAAAATCTATATTAAAAGAAGAAAAATCAGATGCACTTTTTCATGTAGATGGAATTCAGGGATATGGTAAGGTTCCTATTTTTTTAAAAAAATATAATATAGATAGTTATTCATTTAGCAGCCACAAGATATATGGACCTAAAGGGGTAGGAGGATTATTTATAGATAGCAAAAATAAGTTACCATCCATAATTTATGGTGGAAATCAAGAAAAAGGCCTTAGATCAGGCACGGAAAATGTAACTGGCATTATTGGATTTGGCGAGGCTACAAGATTAATGAGTCAAAACTTTCAAGAAGAGAGAATACACGCTAACATGCTTAAAAAATATCTTGTTGATGGTTTGAATTCTAGTATTGTGGATATAGATATAAATACTTCTATAGATGATAATTCATCGCCTTATATATTAAATATATCTTTTAACAATGTAAGGGGGGAGGTTCTTCTTCATTACCTTGAAAAGAAAGAAATATATGTATCAACTGCTTCTGCATGTTCTTCTAATAGAAAAGATAAATCATATGTGCTTAAAAGCATAGGACTAAATAATACTCAAATAGAAGGCACTATAAGAATTTGTTTTTCTCATGATATAAAGATAGAGGACTTAGATTATACTATAGATATACTTAAAAAATCAGTGGATGAAATAAGGAAAATAATAATGAGGTGAAAAAATGCAAAGAGTAATATCAGTTAGTTTAGGTGAAATTGCATTAAAAAAATTAAATAGAAAGTATTTTCAAGATAGACTTATAAAACATATGAGGAATGCAATCAAAGACATTGGACTTAAGAAGATATACACAGAACAAGGTAAGATATATATAGAGGGAGAAAGTGAATATTTTGATCAAATGATAAATAGACTTAAAAATGTATTTGGTATAGTATATATTAGTCCTTGTATTAGAATCGATAGAAATCCAGAAGAAATAGAAAAAGAAATAGAAGAAATAGAAAAAATTAGCATAGATATGATAAGACAACAATTAAATTTTCGTGATATAAAGACTTTCAAAGTTGAGACAAAGAGGATTGACAAGAGATTTCCTATTAAATCACCTGATTTTTCAAGTAAGATGGGTGGAGTAATACTTAGAAACTTTGAACAACTAAATGTAGATGTTCATAAACCAGATTTATACTTAAATATAGATATCAAACAAAAAAATATATATTTGTATGCAGAGAAGATAAAAGGGCATGGAGGCCTTCCAGTAGGAAGTGGAGGGAAGGGCTTGCTATTACTTTCAGGGGGGATAGACAGCCCTGTAGCAGGTTTTATGATGGCTAAGAGAGGAATAGAACTATCTGCAGTTCATTATCATTCATATCCATTTACAAGTGAAAGGGCCGAAGAAAAAGTAAAAGATTTAGCGGAAATAATGTCAAGATATACTGGTGCAATAAAGATATATAGTGTAAATATACTGGAAATTCAAAAGGCTATAAATGAACTTTGCCCTGAAAGGGAAATGACTATTATATCCAGAAGATTTATGATGAGAATAGCAGAAAAAATAGCAAATAAAAATGGATTACAAGCTTTAATTACAGGAGAATCGCTTGGTCAGGTAGCTAGTCAAACGATAGAAGGTCTAAATGTTACAAATAGTGCGGTTGATATCCCTGTATTTAGACCATTGATTGGATTTGATAAAACTGATATAGTAGATATATCTAAAGAGATAGAAACATTTGAAACTTCAATTCAGCCTTTTGAAGATTGTTGCACAGTATTTTTACCTAAACATCCAGTGACTAATCCTAAAATAAAAGATATAGAGAAATCCGAAGAAAAACTAGATATAGAAAGTTTAATAAATGACGCCATAGAAAATATGTGTGAAATGAATATAAATTAGGGGTGATTTAGATGAAAGGCAAAGGAATATTAATAGTTTTAGCAGTAGTGTTGGTAATAGGATTTATGTTTGGATCTTCATATAATAATCTTGTAGGATTAAATGAAGAGGCAGAGGGCGCTTGGGCTCAAGTTGAAAATCAATTAAAACGTAGAGCAGACTTGATACCAAATTTAATTGAAGTAGTAAAGGGATTTGCAGCTCAGGAGAAGGATATACTATCGAATATATCTGAAGCTAGAACTAAGTATGCAGGAGCAAATACTCCAGAGGAATTTGCGCAGGCAGATGAAAGCCTTACTTCTGCAGTACGTAGTTTAAATGTAATTGTAGAGAATTATCCAGAATTAAAATCTAATCAAGTTTTTCAAGATTTACAGGCTGAACTTGCAGGAACGGAAAATAGAATAGCCACTGAGAGAATGAGATATAATGAAGTTATAACTGCTTATAATTCCAAGATAGGAAAAATTCCAACTAAAATAATGGCTGGAATGTTTGGCTTTGACAAAAAGCAATACTTTGAAATAAGTGATGAAGAATCAGAAGTGCCAAAAGTAGAATTTTAGGGGTGTCGTAAGTGAATAAAAAAAGACTTTTTTCTTTCTTTCTTATTTTTGGAATAATATTGATTAGCTTTAGTGGAAGCTATGCACTTCCAAATGCTAGCTATGAATTTTATGTGTATGATGGAGCGAATATAATAGATAGTGATATAGAAAAGTATATTATTTCAACAAATAAAGATGTATATGAAAAGACAGGAGCACAAGTAGTAGTAACTACTATAGATTCTTTAGAAGATATGGACATTAATTCATATTCTACTGCATTATTTGACAAATGGAATATAGGAAGTAAAAAAGACAATGGAATCTTAATTTTAATAGTTCCGCAAGAAGGAAAAATATGGATTGAAACTGGGTACGGAATAGAAGGGGCTTTTCCTGATAGTATAGTTAAAAGGATTATAGAAGACCATATGCTTCCTTACTTTAGAGAAGACAGATATTCAGATGGTGTATTAGCAGGATTTAACGAGATAAAATCAGGTCTTGAAGATGAGTATAATATTGAAATAGAAGCGAGTAAAACAATAACTAATCCAATCCCAATAAGAAGTGATAGTTCAGATGGAGTCACTATACCTAGATTGCTTATAATTATTGGTATTGTTATTTTATTGATAATTGATTTTAGATTCTTGGGTGGAGTGATTACCTATAGTCTACTAAGAGGACTTGGAAGAGGCGGTGGAAGTGGTCGGGGCGGAGGATCATCTGGTGGCGGTGGAAGGTCAGGTGGTGGTGGTGCTGGTGGTAGCTGGTAAGATAAAAAGAATATAGAACTCCATAAATATTAATGGGAATTTTCATTAATATTTATGGAGTTTGTTTTGTTTCAATCTCAAATAAATAATTTTGATAAAGTATAGGTATACTAAACATTGAGTTTTACATATAGCTTAAGGTCTTTTGAATGCAATGTAAAATTATAATAAAAAAGGTATTGATTTTATTATAAAAATTTATTATAATGGTTAAGTTGAGAAAAAAGTTTAGTACATATAAACTATTAGTTTAATATATAATGATTTTAAACGGGAGGTGTATTTGTGGAGATCGGAGAAAAGATAAAAAGGCTTAGGGTGAAAAATGGGCTAACACAAGAAGAACTTGCAGATAGGTCAGAGCTTACAAAAGGATTTATATCTCAAGTTGAAAGAAATTTGACATCGCCTTCTATATCTACCCTTGTAGACATATTAGAAGGTCTTGGAACAAATCTTAAGGAATTTTTCAATGAGAGTATCGATGAGAAGATAGTCTTTTCAAGGGAAGATGCATTTGAAACTGAAAATGAAGATTTGAAGTATATCCTAAAATGGATAATTCCAAATGCTCAAAAGAATTTAATGGAGCCAATATTAATAGAACTAGAAGAAGATGGCAAATCAAAGGAAGACACTCCTCATGAGGGAGAAGAGTTTGGCTATGTAATAAGTGGAAGCATATATATTCACATAGGAATGGAAAAGAATAAAGTCAAAAAAGGTGAAAGCTTTTACTATAAGGCAAATTCGAATCACTATATATCAAATGCAGGAAAAACCCCAGCAAGGGTAATATGGGTGAGTACGCCACCTAGTTTTTAAGGAAAATGGAGGGATGAATTTGAATATAATTGAACTAAAAAATATATCTAAAGATTACAATGGAGTAACGGTACTAGATGATATCAACTTATATATAAGGCAAAATGAATTTTTAACTCTTCTAGGACCTAGTGGATGTGGAAAGACTACTACACTTAGAATTATAGGAGGATTCACAGAACCAAGCAGTGGAAGTGTGTTATTTGAAGAAAAAGACATAACCGATGTTCCACCATATAAGAGAAGAATAAATACAGTTTTCCAGAAGTATGCACTATTTCCTCATTTGGATGTATTTGACAATATAGCTTTTGGACTCAAGATAAAGAAAATGGGAAAAGATGAAATAGAAAAGAAAGTAAAAGAAATGCTTAGACTTGTAAATTTAAAGGGCTTTGAAAATAGACAAATTGAGTCACTTAGTGGAGGTCAGCAACAGAGAATTGCGATAGCTAGGGCACTGGTAAACGAACCAGAGGTACTATTACTTGATGAACCACTAGGAGCCCTAGATTTAAAACTTAGAAAAGATATGCAAACAGAACTTAAAAACATACAGCAAAGAGTTGGAATTACATTTATATATGTAACACATGATCAAGAAGAGGCCCTTACTATGTCTGATACTATAGTAGTTATGGACGGCGGGAAAGTACAGCAAATAGGAACTCCAGTTGATATATACAATGAACCTAAAAATGCCTTTGTAGCTGAATTTATTGGTGAAAGCAATATAATAGATGGAATTATGAAAGAAGACCTTTTAGTTAATTTTTCAGGCAAAGATTTTATTTGTGTAGACAAAGGATTTAATAAGGATGAAAATATAGATGTAGTGATAAGGCCAGAAGACATTGAAATAGTTCCTAGGGAAAATGGAATGATAAAAGGATTAGTAGAAAGTGTTACATTTAAAGGTGTACACTATGAGATGATGGTAATGAGCAATGGATATGAATGGATGATTCACAGTACAATAATGAAAGAAGAAGGATCTGAAATAGGCATGAATATACTTCCTGAAAATATTCACATAATGATGAAGGTGGTGTAGGGATGAAAATGAAAAGAGCAGCTTATCCTTATATAATTTGGATGATAATATTTATAGCCATACCTCTAGCTTTGGTTTTATACTTTGGACTTACAGTAGGAGATAGCCAAGATTTTTCAACATTTAGATTTAGTTTGGAGAACTTCAAGAGATTTCTAACTCCTACATATTTAAAGGTACTTGGAAGGTCTGTAAACTTAGCCTTTATATCTACAGTTATTTGCTTGATACTTGGATATCCAATAGCATATATAATTTCACAGAAAAAAACTAGCAAGAGAAATGTAATGGTGCTTATGTTTGTAATACCTATGTGGATGAATTTTCTCCTAAGAACTTATGCATGGCTTACTCTTCTTGGAAGAAATGGAATTATCAATATATTTATAATGAAACTTGGATTTCAACCACTAGACCTACTTTACAATGACAAGGCAGTGCTCCTTGGAATGGTTTATAACTTCCTTCCATTTATGGTACTTCCTATATATTCAGTATTAGTTAAAATGGACAAGAATCTAATAGAAGCAGCACAAGACCTTGGAGCAAATAGAGTTCAAATATTTTCAAAAGTAGTATTTCCACTAAGCATGGCAGGAGTTGTAACAGGAATTACCATGGTATTTATTCCTGCACTTAGTACATTTGTAATTTCAAGCTTGCTTGGAGGAAACAAGTATAATCTTATAGGAAACCTTATTGAACAGCAATTTAGATGGACTGGGGACTGGCACTTTGGATCGACCATGTCTATTATATTGATGGTATTCATACTGTTAAGCTCTATCTTATCATCCAAATTTGACAAAGAAAAAGATGGAGGAGGTGGAACACTATGGTAAGAAAAATAATTGAAAAAATATATACCTATTCTATATTCTTGTTTCTATACGCCCCTATAATTATCTTAATTATATTTTCCTTTAACAATGCAAAATCAAGGGGAGTATGGGGAGGATTTACTTTTAAATGGTATATAGAACTCTTTAAGGATAGGGAGATATTAAAAGCGCTATATAATACAATTTTGATAGCCATAGTTTCCACTTTTTTCTCAACTATAATAGGTACATTTGCAGCTATAGGAATATCTAATATACCAGGGTTTAGAAAGCGGGTACTACTAAATCTGAATTATTTACCAGTTTTGAATCCAGACATAGTTACAGCAGTATCTTTAATGGCATTATTTAGATTTTTAAGGATTGACTTTGGACTTATTACTATGCTCCTTAGTCATATAGTGTTTTCAATACCTTATGTAATATTATCGGTACTGCCCAAATTAAAACAGATGAACAAACACTTGGCAGAGGCAGCAATGGACCTTGGTGCAACCCCACTCTATGCACTTAGGAAAGTAGTGATACCTGAAATAAAACCAGGTATAGTGACAGGAGCACTAATGGCATTTACGCTTTCGGTTGATGATTTCGTAATAAGTTTTTTCAATACGGGTCATGGAGTTTCAAATCTTAGCATTACAATATTTTCAATGTCAAGAAGAGGTATAAATCCAACTATAAATGCACTATCAACACTTATGTTTATAGGACTGCTTGTACTTCTTTTGATAATAAATAAAAGAACAGAAAAAAATGAATTAGAAAGAGGTGCTTAATGTGAAAATGAAAAAAATAGCTTTGATAATGGGATTGGGTTTAATAATGGTACTCACTCTTACAGGATGCAGGGAAGAAAAATCACATATAAATGTATATAACTGGGGAGATTATATTGATCAAGAAGTATTAAAAGATTTTGAAGAAGAATATGGTATTAAGGTCAAATACGATATGTTCGAGACAAATGAAGATATGTATATTAAAATAAAGCAAGGTGGAAGCAATTATGACGTGCTTTTTCCTTCAGATTATATGATAGAAAGAATGATTAGAGAAGACATGCTAGTGAAAATAGATAAAGATAATATTTCTAATTTAGAAAAAGTAGGAGAGGACTTTTTAAATCTTGATTTCGATCCAAACAATGAATACTCAGTTCCATATATGTGGGGCACTGTAGGAATAATATACAATACAACTATGGTAGATGAAGAGGTAGATAGTTGGGATATTCTTTGGAATGAAAAGTATGAAAATCAAATAATAATGTTAAATAGTCAAAGAGATACTATAGCTATAGCACTTAAAAAGCTAGGTTACTCTATGAATACTAGAGATATAGAAGAACTAGAACAAGCTAAAGATGAACTGATCAAACAAAGACCACTTGTATATGCATATATGGGAGATGATATCAAAGGTGCCATGGTAAGTGGAGAAGGAGCAATTGGAGTAGTATGGTCAGGAGATGCAGTAGCTATGATAAGAGACAATCCAGATCTTGCTTATGTAATACCTGAAGAAGGAACAAATCTTTGGTTTGATAATATGGTAGTTCCAAATACCTATCAAAACAAGGAAGGCGCTGAAAAGTTTATCAACTTCATGGCAAGACCAGATATTGCAGCTAGAAACACAGATTATATTGGATATTCTACGCCCATTACAGAGGCTATAGAGATGTTACCAGATGATATTAAAAACTCAGAAGTAGCTTATCCTTCAAGTAGGGTAATAGGGAATACAGAAATATTTAAAGACCCAACAGATATAATAACTGAATATGATAGAATTTGGACAGAACTTCAATCTATTAATTAAATATTAGCCCTCACAAAAGTGAGGGCTTTTGTGTAAAATCAAATGTAATGGGTAATAATTAACAATAAAACATATAAAGAGGTGTATGGATGGAAATGACAAAATATTTAATAATAGGAAATGGAATAGCAGGATTAGCTGCTATAAGAGAGATAAGGAAGATAGATAAAGAAGGCACAATAAAATTAGTAAGCAGTGAAGGGGTACTCACATATTATAGAACAAAACTCACTGAATATATTGCTAAGGATTTTAAAGATGAAGAACTTTTAGTCGCAAAAGAAGCATGGTATATAGAAAACAAAATAGAGCTTCATTTAAATAAGATTGTAGAGAAGATAGATATAGAAAACAATAAAGTAGTACTTGATGATAGCTATGAAATACATTATGAAAAACTATTAATAGCAACGGGCAGCAGGCCTTTTATACCTCCAATAACAGGTAAATTCAAAGAAGGAGTATTTGCTCTTAGAAGCTTAAAGGATCTACATTATGTGCAAGGTTATCTCAAGAATCGTAAAAAAATCACAGTGATTGGTGGGGGACTTTTGGGACTTGAAGCTGGCTGGTCATTGAAAAAATTGGGAAAAGAAGTGAGCATAGTTGAATTTGCTCCATATCTACTACCCAAGCAATTAGACAAAGAAATATCTAGAAACTTACAAGAGAAATTAGAAGAAGAAGGATTGAAAATATATTTAAACTCTCAAGCAAAGGAAATACTTGGAGAAGTAAGGGCAGATGGTATAAAATTAAATGAAGATAGAGTATTAGAAACAGAGGCAATATTGATATCTGCAGGGATTAGACCAAATTTAGATTTAATAAGAGATACAGATATAAAATATGATAAGGGTATAATAGTAGATAATCATTTAAAAACCAATATAGACAATATTTACGCAGCAGGCGATGTAGTGGAAATAGATAAAGTAGTACTTGGGCTATGGACAGTTGGAAACACCGAGGGAAAGATTGCTGGAGCGAATATGGCTGGCAAAACCTATGAATATGAAAATCCGAGTATATTCACCAATCTACAGATAGGAAATATAAAGGTGTTTTCAGCTGGGATAGTAGATAATCATGAAAAAGTCTATGAATACAAAGAAGGGGATATTCACCATAAGATATTTGCAAGAGAAGGAAAGATAATAGGGGCTATATTATTTGGTGACTTAAGTAAAATGAATAAGATTAGAAATGCAGTAGTATCTAATATAGATATAGATGAGTATCTAAAAGAAGATAGTAGTTTTACTGAATTATAATAAAAGGGGGTAATTAGGTGGATATTAAATTTTATGGTGCAGCAAAAGTTGTTACAGGTTCAAATTATCTGGTAGAGACTGATAAATACAAGATATTAATTGACTGTGGTATGTTTCAGGGTAGCAAAGAACTTGAAAAACAGAATTTTGAAGAATTTCCATATGATCCAAAAGAAATAGATGTATTATTTTTAACACATGCACATATAGATCATAGTGGAAGAATTCCTAAGCTTGTAAAAGAAGGATTCAGAGGAAGGATTATAGCTACAAATCCTACCTATGACTTATGTAAAATAATGTTAAAGGACAGTGCTAAAATCCAAGAATCAGATGTAGAATGGGAAAACAGGAAAAGAGAAAGAGCAGGGAAACCGCCAATAGAACCCCTATATACAATGGAAGATGCCGAAGATAGCTTGAATTACTTTGAACCTTATTTTTACGATCAAAGAATAAAGATAAATGATGACATCAGTGTTAGATTTAAAGATGCTGGACATATACTTGGATCTGCGATAGTAGAACTTTGGATAGAAGAAAAAGGTGAAGACTTAAAAATAGTATTTTCAGGAGATCTTGGCATGCCAGATAGACCAATTATTAAAAGTCCAGAATATATAGATGATGCAGATTACTTAATTATAGAATCAACATATGGAAATAGATTGCACAAATCATATCAAGATAGTAGCAAACAACTAATAGATATAATAAACAAGACTGCTCTAAGAGGAGGTACAGTTATTATACCTTCGTTTGCTGTTGGAAGAACTCAAGAGTTAATTTATGAGTTAAATAAGTATTACGAGTACAATGAAGACTTAGAAGAACATATGAAGATACCAGTTTATGTGGATAGCCCTATGGCAATAAATGCTACAGAGGCTTTTAAGAGAAATTCAAGCTCATTTGATGATGAAGCTAGAGATTTAATATTAAAAGGAGACAATCCATTTGAATTTACCAACCTGAGATACACGAAAACTACAGAAGAATCTATGGCCTTAAACAAATTTCAATTTCCAAAGGTAATTATATCATCCAGTGGAATGGCAACAGCAGGAAGAGTAAGACACCATTTAAAGCATAATCTATGGGATAAAAGGAATAGCTTGGTATTTGTAGGATATCAAGCAAATGGTACACTTGGAAGGATACTACTTGATGGTGTAAAGAATGTAAAGATACTAGGAGAGGATATAAAAGTAGGGGCAGAAGTATACTCCTTAGAAGGATTTTCAGGGCACGCAGATCAAAATATGTTACTTGAATGGATAAATAATTTTGAAAACAAACCTAAAAAGATATTTATAGTTCATGGAGAAGAAGAACAAGCAGAAGCTCTTTCAACTTTAATTGAACATTTATATAAGATAAAAACAATTATTCCAAACCTTGGAGATTCATTTAAAATAGAAAAACATAACTTTGAACTCAAAAAAGGAATGAAGACAATTGAACCTACAATGCTAAAGGAAGATATTGAAAATGAGCTTGAATTGGCATATAATCAATTTAAGGCCTTGATAGATAAATCTGATGATATGGTTGATGAAAAACTGCTTTCTAAGAAATACGATAGAATAAAAAATAAACTTATCAGTATTCAGCATATGTTAATGGATTTAAATATAACCATAGGCAAATAAGATTCTATAGGAGGAAAGATGAAATATATAGTAAATAATTCAAACAATCCACATTATAACCTTGCTTTTGAAGAATATTGTTTTAAGCATCTAGAAATAAGCCCTAATGAGGAGTATGTTATATTATGGATAAATGGACCTGCAATAATAGTTGGGAAGAATCAAAATACTTTAGAAGAGATTAACAAAGATTATACAGATGACAACAATATAAAAATAGTTAGAAGAATAACAGGAGGGGGAGCAGTATATCATGATTTAGGGAATTTGAATTTTAGTATATTAACTCTTGATACTGGTGAAGGTAAAATCGACTTTCAAAAATATAATATCCCTATAGTTAAATCCTTACAAAAACTTGGAGTTAACTGTGAATTGTCCGGAAGAAATGATATGACAATAGATGGCAAGAAATTTTCAGGGATTGCTCAATCTGTTTGGAAAAAGAGAGTGTTAAATCATGGAACGCTTTTATTTGACACTGATTTGGAAGTGCTTTCCAAAGCTTTAAATGTAAAACAAGATAAGATTGAATCAAAAGGAGTAAAATCTGTAAAGAGTAGAGTTACAAACATCAAACCATATATGAAGGACGATGTAGATGTATATAAGTTTAAAGAAATTCTTTTAAATGCTATTTTCTCTATGGCAGACATGGAACCAGTAGAGTATAAACTAAGTGATGATGACCTAAAAAACATAGATAAATTATACGATGAGAAATATTCTACATGGGAATGGAATTATGGAAGCAGTCCAAAGTTTGAATATAAGAATTACAAGAGATTTCCATTTGGAAGTATAGATATTAGATTTAATGTAGTAGATGGTATTATATGTGAAACAACTATATATGGGGATTTCTTTGGTTCAAAAGATGTTTCAATTTTAGGAGAAAAATTAAATGGGTTAAATTATGAAAAACAGGCAGTAAAATCTACTATAGATGATGAGTCACTAGATAAATATTTTGGAAATATAACACAAGAGGAACTTTTAGATTTAATATTTTAATATAATGCCCTTAGTGATTGTTAGCTAGGGGCGTTATAGCAAAAAATAATAAATGAAAAGGATGCGACTAAATTGTATATGCCAGAAAAACTAAACATTGCAAATTTACCTACTAAAATAGAAAAGTTAGAAAAATTAAGTGAAGAATTAAATACAAATATATATTTGAAAAGAGATGATCAAACGGGGAGTGAAATATCTGGAAACAAAATAAGAAAATTAGAGTTTTCAGTTAAAGAAGCTCTAGAAAGTGGATGTGACTATTTAGTTACATGTGGCGGAATTGGGTCCAATCATGCAAGAGCAACAGCAGCCTTAGCTGCTAAATTGGGTATGGGGGCATATCTTGTACTTTTGGGTAACGAAAATCCAAAAATAGAAGGTAATTATTTTTTAGACAAAATATTGGGAGCTAAAATAAAACTAATTTCATCAGAACAATATTCAAATAGCAGAGCAGAGATAATGGAAGAAATAAAAAGCAATTTATATAAAGATGGACATAATGCATATATAATACCCGAAGGTGCTTCAAATGGAATTGGTTCTTTTGGATATATTAATGCAATGCAAGAAATAGAAAAACAAGAAATTGCAATGAATGTTAATTTTGATGCTATAGTACTTCCCGTAGGTTCAGGAGGAACATATGCAGGATTATTTTATAGGAATCATATAGCCAGTAAAAAAGCTAAGATATATGGGGTAAATGTTTCAAGTGACGCAGAATACTTTAAAAAAGTCATATTGGGATTATTAGATGAGATAGCAAACTATACACATAAAAAAATAAATATAAAAAAGACAGATATTAATATTTTCGATGGATATGTAGGAAAAGGTTATGCCCTTAGCATACAAGAAGAAATAGATTTCATTAGTAATTTTGCAAGGACAGAGGGAGTAGTATTAGACCCAGTATACACAGGTAAAGCTATGTATGGAATGGTAAATGAAATTAAAAAAGGAAGCTTTGCAGGCTGTGAAAATATATTATTTATTCATACTGGAGGTATATTTGGTTGGAATGAATATTCCAGAACCTTATTATAAATTGTAGTATTTATAATAAAAAACATGCAAATGTTTAAATTTGTATTTTTATGGGAATAGGTAATTATGTAAGTAGATGATTATATGAATAGTAAAGGAATGAGTATATGTATTTAGAAGAAGTTTGGGCATTGCCAAAGAAAGTAGTAGATAATATAGAAGGAGAAATTGAGAACTTAAAGGTATATTTAGTTCAAGATTACGATCTTAAAATACTAAAAAGGATGGTAAATTTCGGATTGGGTATATTTGGAGAACTTGGAATGGATGAGTGGGGATTAGTTCCTCAGATACGTCATGGTAATGTATACCTTTTGAAAGAAGGAAATAAGAAAAAGATTATTGGCTTGGCGATATTTATGAGAAGTTGGGAAGATGTTGATAAATGCTATCTGTATGATTATGCAATATCTGAAGAGTATCGAGGACAAGGACTTGGATACCACTTTTTAGTAACAATAGCTAAAAGTATAAAGGAACAAGGATTTAAATATATGGAGCTTACAGTAGACTCAGAAAACAAATCAGCAATTAAACTTTATAAAGACAAGGTTGGATTTATAATTGAAGAATTTAGTAAAGATGAATATGGAAAAGGACACGACCGATACAAGATGATTTTAGATTTAGAGAAGATATAAACTGAAAAATAATCTACAAATATATTTGTAGATTGTTTTTCAGATTAAATTGATGGTAGGAGTTGATTTTTTGGGAAAAACCATAGATACAAAGCAAAAAGATGGAATCAACCTTCTATAAGATTTTACAAAAGCATAGGTGCAGTGCCTATGGATGAGTGGACAGTTTATAGAGTAGATGGAGATAATCTTGAAATATTAGCAAAGAAATTTTAATATAATATTCCATAATATGATATAGTATCTAATAATATGATAAAATTGAATATAAGGGGGAAATAAGTTGTCTATATTTAAAAGAAAACCATGCTTTGAAGCAGAATGTATTATAAAACATGTAGATGGAATAATGAACGGAGAACATACAGGCGAAGAACCTTGTGTAGACTATCCTATTCACAAAGAATTGTTGGTATTGTTCAATAAATTATTTGAAAGTGAAAAACAAATGGCTTCTTCAGGAAAAGAAATTTTAAATGCAACAACAGAACTTAGTAGTTTAGATGTTTCTATGGGTTTTATAGCTGAAAGGCTGATATCATTTTCAGAGGAAATGGCTAATCTAAGTGAATCGAATGTTGCAATAGTGGAACAAACAAATGCAAGTATGACACAAGTAAACTCCACAGTTGCTGAAGCAGCTGATACATTGAATGAACTTTCAAGTTCTTCAGAAGAACTAGTTAAAAGTAATAATGAAGGATTAAATCAATTGTTAACTGTAGCAGACTTAAAAGAAGAAGTTTTAAGAGATGCAAATACTATGAAATCACAAATAGAACAATTGGTTCAAATGACAGAGAGTATAAATGAAATAGTAAAAGGTGTAAATGCAATAGCAGATCAAACAAACCTTTTAGCGCTTAATGCTTCAATTGAGGCAGCAAGGGCAGGGGAGCATGGAAAGGGATTTGCGGTGGTAGCAGAGGAAATAAGAAAATTATCTGATGATACAAAGACAAACCTTCAAGGAATGAATTCATTTGTAGAAAACATTAAAATAGTTGCAAATGATGGAGAACAAAGCATGGAAAGAACTATTGAATCTACTGATAAAATGAGTGAACAAATTGACAATGTTGTTGATACTATCAGAGGAAATGTAAATATGCTAGAAGGTACTATAGATAATATTAAAAATATAAATAATTCAATGTCGGGAATTACGATGGCTACAGATGAAATACACACAGCAATGGATTCTTCTAGTGTTGATGCAGAGAAACTTAGTGGTATGACTATTGAAATACATGAAGATGCTTTGATTAGCAAGAAGTATTCAGAGACAATTTCTTTAATAGATCAAAAATTATCTAAGGCAACCAAAGATATGATGCACAAACTAAGTGGTGGTAAGAATGATTTAGCTGACAGTGAAATATTGGAGATAATAGATAATGCTATAAATGCTCATGAAAAATGGATGG
>CAZWTU010000020.1:11625-22699 GCA_964637035.1 uncultured Tissierellaceae bacterium | reverse complement strand
ATCCATTATAGATTCAAATGATGCCGAATCTTTAGCCATAGCTGGAAAAAACGCCATATAAAAAATCATAAAACCTGCTAATGATAATGACCAAATAATTATAGATTTTTTCTTCATATTAAATTCATGCTTAAATATATTCATAGTTTCACCACCTATTCGTAATAATGCATAAATATTTCTTCTAAAGTTGGTTCCTCTATATTTACATCTCTTGCCTTAATGGTGCTTATAACTTTGGTGATTGCATTTATATTGCCTTTGTAAAAGAAATTAATCTTATTTTCCTTCTTAATAAGCTTTGTAACCCCATTTATATTAAATACTTCTTTGTTTAAATCATCTCCAAGAATAGAAATCTTTTTATAATTATCTTCTCGGAGTGTCTTTATATCTTGAATTTCAATAATAGATCCATCTTTTATTATTGCTACTCTATTACAAAGTTCTTGAACTTCTCCAAGTATATGAGATGAAAAGAAGATTGTTGCTCCCTTTTTATTTTCCTCTCTTATTATATTAAAAAACTTTTGTTGCATAAGTGGATCTAGACCACCAGTTGGCTCGTCTAATATAATAAGTTTAGGTTCATGAAGTAATCCTTGTACTATTCCTACTTTTTTCTTATTCCCATAAGATAAGTCTTCAATTCTTCTATTTAAATCAAGTTCCATGATATCTGATAGTTCTTTGATTCTCTTAGTAGAGTCCTTACCATAAAAACTTGCTGAATAATTTAAGAGATCAATGACTTTCATTTTATCATAATAAAAAATTTCAGAAGGTAGATAGCCTATGTGTTTCCTGACTTCGGGTCCATGTTTTATAGCATCTTTCCCAAACAACTTTGCCTCCCCTGATGTGGGATATATAAGACTCAGTAGTAACCTTATAGTAGTTGATTTACCTGCACCATTCGGACCTATAAATCCAAATATTTCCCCTTCTTCCACATCTAAATTTACATCTTTTATACCTAATGATTTTCCGTAATACTTTGTTAAGTTCTTAGTTTCTATTACACCCATATTTATCCTCCCTTGTTTTAATTTTAAAGTTTTTATTCTAGCCCTTTTCTTATTTTTGGAGCTAAGAAAAGATATACTATACCACATAATCCTAAAATTATTCCTGAGTACATTAATATCTGTCCCCAAGCTCCAGTTTGAGAAAGAACCGCATCATTTCCTTTATACGCCCAGTAGAAAGGCTTCCAATAAAAGAACTTTTGCCATTTATCTCCTAGCATTTCAATAGCTAAAACTCCTGCTATTAAAGGTAAAAATAAGAGTTTTATACTTCCTGCTGCAGATATTATATCTTTATTGGTAAGCCCTTGTATAAAGCCTACCAGTATACTTAATATACTGGTTATTAGAATTACTAACAATAGTTGTAGTATATTTATACCTAATTCATAAAAGCTGTTTAGAAGTTTTGCATAATCTACAAATCCTTAAGGTTCATCCCCTTGGGTCATTATATAATACTGACCATTTTCAGGGATAATACCTATCATAGCATCTCTTTTTTCAACTCTTTCTTTTATTTCAACTTCTTTTATCTATAATAATTTTCATGATAATAAATTTCCTGTGAAACCTTTAGTTTTATTAGATCCATTACACCTGTTTCCATTAAACCATATATAAACATGTTTATTATCAATATAGTAGTAACTATAAAAATAGAAAACCCGTCATATTTTATTTTCGTTTCTTCACTTTTATTACTATATACATAATAAAGGATTTCTACGCCTAATAAGATTAATATTCCAGGCCAAAACTTTATAAACATATCTACAGCTGACAAATTATTTATTTGCGAAATAAGAATTAATATGCCGAAAAATATTAAGACTATACCCATAGATATAGTACCTACTCTTTTATTCCTCATCTTGTGTTCCCTCCTCAATGAGTTCTTCTACCATTTCTACTTGTTTTTTACTTTGTAGTATTTTAATACCACCTATAATAAATATTAGGGATACTATGACAGTTTGTATATAATTCCTTATCTCGTAAGTTAAATATCTTTGAATTAATGGAAAGACCATATTCTGGAATATAACAATAATTCCTATTCCTATTAATCCAATTCCTATATATTTATGTTTTATTTTAGGTAATATATTTTCTAAATACATATCTTCTACATCTTTTCCATTTAAAATATGATAGGTATCAAAGAAAGAATAAAACCATATAAGTGGCAATATAAATACTAATATACTAAGATTTAACCATCCCATAAAAAACATAGTAAAGAAAAATCCTGCCATAAATAAAAGTCCTCGCTTTTGATATCCTAAAAACATATGACCAGCTCCTGGAATAATTGATAAAGCTAGTGAAGCTATTCTTTTATTATCTTTCTTAGTTTTTTCCATATGAGTTTCCTTTTCCATATCACTCATATCTGTTTTATACCTCATATTATTAATACTAGCAAAGGCATCAAGTAAAGCAATTAACCATACAACTGCTCCACCTCCCAGGCCTATTGGAACAAAACCATCCCAATTACTTAATGACCACATGAAAATAGAACCTACTGAAACCCCTCCAAATAAGAATAGAAAGATTAAACCTCTTTCAAAAAAACCTAAATAAAAATGTGATATGCCAGGTACAAATGACAATAAAAATGTTAAAAATTTACTCTTCTGTTTCATATTCTTTTGCCTCCTTATTTTTCATGAAATTAAAATTATATATAAAATCTGACGTTCCTTGACTTATCTTTCCTGAAAAATTATATATCTTACTTGTATCTAATTTGGATTCTTCGAAATTTATAGTTTTAGGTATATTATCAACCATTGTAGTAAAGACGCCACCTGCTGTTAGTACAATTGCCACTGCAGCTGTTGCTGTATAATACAGAATAATATCCTTTGGAAATTTCGCTCTTCTTTTACTTAAATTTTTTATGTTTTTATTAATAGGTGTGACATTTTCTATTTTTTTCATTAAATCCTCTGTGAAATCCTTTGGAACAAATTCACTAGCAGATTCTATTTCTTTTTCATCAATGAGAGAAAGGAAAATATCCATACATTCATTACATTGAAAAAGATGTTCTTGCATTTCATTATAAATCTTAGCATCTAATAGATTGTTTTTGTATAAGGTCCACTCTATATAATCATAATGTTTCATCTTTTCCCCTCCATTTCTCCTTTAGCATATTTCTTCCTCTATAAAGTCTTGAAGCTATGGTCTTAACTGTTACATTCTCTTCCTCAGCTATTTCTTCATAGGATTTCCCTTCTAAGTAAAATTTTTTAATTACATCTTCATATATTGGTGATATTGATTTACAAATCTTAGAAATCTCACCTGACCTTTCCTTATCCAGTAAAATATCTTCAGGTGTCTTTTCTTTTTCAATATTTATAAAATCTATTAGATATTCACTTTTATCCATTGTCTCTTCCTTAAACTTACTTTTCTTTTTTCTAATCCAATCTATTGATTTATTGGATGTTATTCTACTTATCCAAGCTTTGAAATTATCAGCTTTATATTCTGGAAGAGAGATATAAATCTGTAAAAATACTTCCTGGGCCACATTTTCCACTTCGTTATAATCTTTTATAAAGTTTAATATAATTGCAAACACATAATTTTTGTATAAAGCAACTATTTTTTCAAAAGAATCCTTATCTCCACTTTTAGCCTTTTCAATTAAAATTAACTCATTATTCATATCTCCCCTCCTTCCTAGCATTAATTATAACGCAAATAAAAACAAAAGTACTGCAAATACTTTTGTTTTTCTAAACACTAATAATAATTTCCCTTATCATTAGTAAAACTCCTTAAACTATTTTAGTTTAAGGAGTTTGTTTTTATGGTATATACTGTTCTATTAATTCTGTTACATAGCCATCCTTTGTATATAGACGAAATAATAGATTCTCAGTAGAATTATAGGGATTATCCCCATCAAGGAATTCCATAAATTCTTCCTTTGTAATCTTTTTATGTTTGGATAAATCTTCCCAATTTAAAATTTTATATTCTGTTTCCTCTGATAAACTTAATGCATCTGGATAACTATTTGGATTATGGATGTAATATCCATTATCTAGAGTATTAGGGTCTATATTTAGTTCTTTAAGTCTTTCCTCGTCTCCACTTCCTAGAAACTCAACTCTATCAATATGAATTAAATCATCAAAACTTGTTTTTGTTATATATCCTATATATTCACTTATAGGTGTTTCCATAAAGTCTTCTACCCTCGCTGGATCAATAATATCTAAATCATCTTTCTTTACTTGTATTTGACCTAGTCTATTTTTTATAAAATAGTATCCAGCTTCTAAAGGATCTCCAAGATATGAATTTTCCCCATTATCAAATTGTTTTTGTTGTTCTTTATAATAATCCCTCATATTAATATCTGTATCAGGAAACTCATACTGAATGTTTCCATTACCATCCATCCATCTTTCAACTACCCAAATACCCCTGTCTCCTTGGTATATTGGTTGGGAAAGTAATAATTGATTAGTTTCTCCTGTAGATGATGGAAATTTAACTACTACATGATTTCCTTGATAGCTTTCATTTGCCAATAAGCCTTGTAGCTCCAGCACCTCTCTAAGAGTTACTTCTTGTTTTGCTAAAGTCTCAATACCAAATTCATTTTGATAAAAATGTCCTAAATATTTCATGCTATTATCTTCCACTAAAAAGGTTAATATTGGATATCCCATACTAGTAACTCCAGTAAACCATCCATCAATTTCTTCCATTCCTCCTGCCATGGCAACCTTGGTAATATCATCAGGCTTTAATAAATATTCTAGTTTCCATATCTCTATGGGGGAGGAAAGTATATCGTCAAAAGTTGCTATCTTTTCTAGTTTTGTAATTTTACTATCTATAATCTTAAATCCTTGCCATGATCCTTCTAGGTCTTCGTACTTTACAATATCCTTTTGCATAAATTCCAAAGCATACTCACCTACTGTTACTGGAGCATCCATGTCTACTTCATCTGGTACTTCTTCCTTAGGATTACTCAACAATCCTACAGCAACAAGGATTACAATAACAATTCCTACTATACTAACCCAAAATCTAGGTTTCTTATAATTTAATATATTTTTAATTCGTCCCTTTGTATTTTTACTTCCAAAGGCCAATGGACAACCACCTATAATTCTTCTCCCAGTAGATAGTGATAATAATGAAGTTGAATAGTCTTTTTTAATACTATTTCCCATTTCTTTAATTACAGACTCATCACAGGATAATTCCATATCTTTACTCATTAGGAAAAAAGCAATCCAAACTAAGGGATTAAACCAATGGATGGATACTATTATAAATCCTAAGAATTTTATTATGTGATCCAGTCTTTTAATATGGGTCTCTTCATGTTTTATAATATATGATTTTTCAGCTTCAGAAATTCCAAAGGGTATATAAATCTTTGGTCTTAGAACACCAAATACAAAGGGTGTATCAATATTATTACTTTCATAAATATTATCCCTCCATAATTTTGATGATTGAAGTCTTTTGGATAATTTCATTGTTGATATAACACTGTAGATTATTAAAGCTAATATTCCTAATATCCATATTGTTTGACCTAGAGAAATCCATATTTGCATAGGGTTGACACTGGCACCAACAATTGGGGCTGGCAATGAATTGTTTACTATGCCATCTATTGCTGTAATCCCACTATGGATTTCAGGTGTTTGTGTGTATATAATATCCTGTGGTATTGTATTTGTATTAATAGGAATTAAGCTAAATATACTTTGAAAGGAAAATGGAATTATTAGTCTTAATAATACTATTGACCAAAGAGCATAAGAGTAAATTTTTGGTGCCTTTTTCAATATAAATCGAATTAATATAACAAATAATATGACATAACAAGAAGTAATACTCATATTAATAATTTGTAGAAACAATTTCTCCACCACTACCCCTCCTTATGTTCATTTATCAGTTTTTCTAATTCTTTAACTTCTTTTTGATTTAGTTTACTTCGCTTTGTAAATGCTGCTACAAACTTAGGTAAGGAACCTTCAAAGTTTTCCTCTACAAAAATTTTACTTTGTTCTCCGTAAAAGTCACCTCTTTTTATTAGTGATGACACTATACTACTATCATTTTTAAATATTTTTTTATCTTCAAGTCTCTTTAACATTGTGTAGGTAGTTGATTTTTTCCAATCAAATTCTTTTTCACAGAGTTCCACCAACTTTGGTGATTTAACTGGCTCATTAGCCCATATAATTTCTGCAAACCTTTCTTCTGCTTCAGTAAGTCTATACTCTGGCATAAAAACATCTCCTTTTAGTCTATACTATGTAGACTATCTTCTTATGTACAGTCTATGCCTTGTCGACTTATTTGTCAAGGAGAATTTTTACAAACAAGAGGGACGGGTATTTTTGTTTGACTTCAAACAAAAATACCCGTCCCCAGTGTTTGTGGCTCAAACAAAGTGACCTGTCCCTACTGTTTGTTTAAGAACCATTCAATTAGTTCTGTACTTATGCTTATTGACTTCCTATATGTTCCTGGTATTTCTTCTTTTGTAAACCATTTTGCATGGGTTATTTCTTCATTATCTACCTTAACTTCTCCCCCTAAGTATTCTGCCGTAAATCCTATCATCATTGAATTAGGAAATGGCCAAGGCTGAGAACCAAAGTATTTTATATTGTGAACCTTTATTCCTGTTTCTTCGAACACTTCTCTTCTTACGCAATCTTCAAAGGTTTCACCCATTTCAACAAAACCGGCTACTACTGAATATATTCCTTCTGGAAACATCTTATTATGGGCTAAAAGTAGTTTATCGCCCTTTGTAACAGCTACTATTATTGCAGGGGCTGTCTTTGGCCAAACTATATTATCACAATTAGTACAATAGATAGCCCTATCTTCGCCTTCCTCTTTTACTATAGTTGGAGAGCCACATACACCACATTTTTCATTGGCCCTATTATAATCTAATAATAATCTTGCCTTTGCTGATACAAGAAATCCATCTTCAGTCATTTGTCTGGAATAAGTTCTTAAATCAACAAAAGAATAATCTTCCTCATTTATGAGCTTGTCTACTTCTCCACAAAAACAATTAAGCCCATTGTAAGCTCCTAAGCATTGAAGATGCCTAACTTCTATATTAGAACTTTCCACTGCTTCTTTACTAGGAATAATATATTTCTCTTTTTCTACCTTTACCATCAACTTATCACCTTTAAATAAATACATATTATCTTGATCAAGATTATTATATAAAGGTCTTTTTGAGGGCTCGAATTTTATATATTTTTCTTTATCCACATCTAACACTATAATCACTCCAAATTAATATTAACTTTTATTTTCTTCTATGAAACATTTTCTACACAAAGGTTCGTATTCATTTAATGCACCTATAACTATTCTTTCTTTTTCCTTTGTCTTTCTATGGCTTACCCAGGCATCTGAACCACACTTTACGCATACTGCATGGTGTTTATATAGATAATCAGCAAAGGGCATTAATTCCTTTACTATCTCAAAGGGTTTTCCTGTAAAATCCATATCCAAACCTGCTAAAATAACCGTAATATCTTTTACTAAAAAACCATTTATCACATGGACTATATCTTGTATTTCACCATCTAAAAACTGAACTTCATCAATAGCTATAACATCCAATTCATGTTCTTTACAATAATCCCTTATTTCATAAATATTATTTACCCAAACTGCATTTAATGAGGTATTGTCATGGGTTACTATCTTTCCCTTTGGATGTCTTTTATCCACAGCTGGCTTAAATGCAACTGTTTTATATTTAGCTATATTAAATCTTTTAACATCCTTCTCTAAACTTGAAGTCTTCCCTGAGAACATTGATCCTGTATGTATTATTAATTTTCCTTTGTATTGGTGCACGTAAATCACTCCCTAAATATATTCACTGAAATATTATACCATCTTTAAGTAGATTAACAAAATCTTTTATCCTATTTCACATAATCTTATACATGAGAATACAATAAAGTACTATATATTTTGTTTTGGGAGGTAGCATATGGATGATAAAATTTTAGTTGAACTTAATAATGTTGAAATGATTTATCATAGTTTAGACGGAGAAACACCAGCTATTAAAAACATCTCTTTTAGGGTTACTGAGGGAGAAATAGTGGGAATTGTTGGACCTAGTGGATGTGGTAAGTCTACTTTGCTTTCCATAGTAGCTGGACTAATAAGACCTAGTAATGGCCATGTATTAATAGATAATATAGAAGTAACTAAAGCCACTAAGGGCATTGGATATATGTTCCAAAATGATCAACTTTTAGAATGGAGAAATGTTTTGCAAAATGTAGTTTTAGGACTGGAAATACAGGGTAATTTAACTGAAGTAAATTATAATAATGCAAAAGAAATGTTGATAAAATACGGATTAGGTGAATTTATGTCTTCTTATCCTAGTGAATTATCAGGGGGTATGAGGCAAAGGGTGGCCCTTGTTAGGACATTACTTTTAACCCCTAGTTTGCTATTGCTTGACGAACCATTTTCCGCCTTAGATTATCAAACTAGACTGGCAATAGCTGATGAAATAGGAGTTATACTAAAAAAAGAAGGTAAAACAGCACTTCTAGTAACCCATGATATTGCAGAGGCCATTAGTTTGTCAGACAGGATAATTGTGCTTTCTAAGAGGCCTGCTACAATAAAAGAAATCATAGATATTAAACTAACTTGCCCTGAAGGTACAAGAACCCCCTTAAAATGCAGAGAAGCTCCTGAGTTTAGACATTATTTCAATAAAATATGGAAGGAGCTTGATGTTCATGTCTAATAAAACTAATTCTATAGAACATGAAAATTATTTAATGAAATCTAAAAAAAGAAAGAATGCTATAACTATAACACAAATAGGCATTTTTATATTGGGCTTATGCCTATGGGAATTTCTTGCTTACTTTAAGCTTATAGATACCTTTTTAACTAGTTATCCTTCACAGATATGGAAATTATTTTTGCTTTATATTAAGCAGGGAAATCTATTTCATCATGTAGGGATCTCGGTCTTTGAAGTTATTATTGGATTTGTAGGTGGTACAATATTGGGCATAATTATTGCAATTGGACTTTGGTGGTCAGACTTTTGGGCAAAAGTATTAGATCCCTATTTAGTTATGTTAAATAGTCTTCCAAAAACTGCACTAGCACCTATTATAATTATATGGGTAGGGGCAGGATATACTGGTATAATTGTTACAGCAATTTCTATATCCATAATCGTTACCATTATGAATATGTATGATAGCTTTAAGTCTGTTGATAAGGATCAGATCAAGTTACTAAAAACCTTTGAAGCTACCAAACTACAAGTTTTACAAAAAATAGTTCTCCCCTCTTCTATACCTGTTTTAATGAGTACATTAAAAATAAATATAGGATTATCTTGGGTAGGAGTAATTGTAGGGGAGTTTTTAGTTTCAAAGGCAGGAATAGGATATTTAATTGTTTACGGTGGCCAAGTATTTAAGTTTGATATTATAATGATGAGTGTGTTTATTTTAACTTTAATATCTGCCTTAATGTATAAAATTATATCTATTCTAGAAAACCAATTTACTAGATGGTAAATAAGTTTTAAGCTTCTTACTTTGTATCTTATGCCAAGTAAGAAGCTTATCTATTTATAAATACCTTTGATATGCAATACTGACATACAAACTATTGTAAATATATAGACATTCTGATAATATTGCATCAAGGATATCTTTAAATTGGAAGGGGTCTTTATAATTGGATAAGAATCCACTACTAAATAAATTTGCCAAGATCATTGTAGATAGGCGTAATTTATTATTTTTGTTTTATACCATTGCAATTATTTTTAGTCTATTTTCCATGAGCTGGGTCAATGTAGAAAATGATATTGTTAATTACCTAGATAAAGATAGTAAAACTCGACAGGGGATTACTATTATGAATGAAGAGTTTACCACTTTTGCTATGGCAAATATTATGGTTTCAAATATATCCTACATACATGGTGAGAAGATAGCTCATTCTATAGAAGAAATTGAAGGTGTAGCATCAATAATGTATGATAACACAGAGGACCATTATAAAAATTCCTCTGCACTTTTCAATGTAGTCTTTCTAGGCGAAGAGACAGATGAAACTAGCCTAACTGCCATGGAAAATATACGTGAAATAGTTGAGCCATATGATTCCTCTATTTCTACCACTATAGGTTTTAATATGGCAGATCAATTATCAAAGGATATGGCTATTATAGGTGTGCTTGCAACTATTGTTGTTATAATTGTACTTACTTTTACTACCAAATCTTATATTGAGATTCCTATTTTACTTATTACCTTTGGTGTAGCTGCGCTTCTTAATATGGGAACTAATTTCATGCTAGGAAAAATCTCTTTTATTTCTAATTCCGTAGGGGTTATACTTCAACTAGCTTTAGCCATAGATTATGCCATTATTCTTAGTCATCGTTACACTGATGAACGTCAACATCTGTCAGATAGAGATGCTGCAATAGCAGCATTGACTAAAGCTATTCCAGAGATTTCTTCTAGTAGTCTAACTACTATGGCTGGTCTAGCAGCTTTAGCTTTTATGAATTTTGGAGTTGGCTTAGATTTAGCATCAGTTATGATTAAGGCAATTTTGCTTAGTATGCTTTCTGTCTTTACTCTAATGCCAGGGCTACTGGTTATCTTTAGTAAACTAATGGACAAAACCCAACATAAAAGTTTTTTACCATCTGTCTCTATAATAGGACGTTTTTCAATTAAAACAAGGTATATTATACCTCCTATTTTTGTTGTATTGCTTGTAGTATCCTTTATCTTTTCTAGTAAATGTCCTTTTTTGTTTAGTATGAATGATATTCGTTCAAATAGGGTTAGTGATACACAAATGGCAGAAGATCGAATCAGTGAACACTTTGGAAGTGACAATATGGTTGCACTTATTATTCCATCTGGCGATCAGTACTATTCGTAATAATTATATTGACTTTTACATTTCAATCAGCAGGACTT
>CAZWTU010000020.1:9978-11525 GCA_964637035.1 uncultured Tissierellaceae bacterium | reverse complement strand
AAAAACTATATATATATCCAATGCCCAAGACCTAGTTCAATTTTCACAAGATTCCTCTATTGATAACTGGTCCCAAGGAATGACTATTTTTTTAGATGCTGACATTGATTTGAAAAACATAGATTTTCTTCCGATCCCTATATTTAGTGGTACTTTTGATGGTCAAGGTCACACCATACGTGGTTTGTCCATAACTGTAGAAGGGTCCAATCAAGGACTTTTCCGATACCTTCAAAAAGGCGGCCTTATAAAAAACTTATCTGTTCAGGGTATTGTTACTCCTATAGGTGAAAAAGGCACCATTGGTGGAATTGTTGGTAATAACGAAGGAATCCTAGAAGATTGTAGGTTTTCAGGTTTTGTAAAAGGAAAAGATACAGTTGGAGGCCTTGTAGGTTGGAATGGCAGTTCAGGTATGGTAATCAACTCAACTAGTAATGGTATAATCTATGGAGAAAGCAAAGTGGGGGGCATAATAGGATACAATGCTGGCACTGCTTTACGATGTTCTAACCTAACTAATGTAAATACTACTGTGGAGGACGAAAAATTAGGTCTTAGTGATATTACAATAGATAATATAAATTTTTCACAACTTGTTACAGATGCCATTGATATCGGTGGGGTTACAGGGCTAAATACTGGCATAGTGCAAAATTGCAAAAAGAACTAAATTCCTTGGATTCTTCCATTACAACTATGATAAATGATGCTAAGATTACTTCTGAAATTGCAACTCAAAGTTTGTTATCCATCCAAGATGATATTGATGATAGTAACATCCACGCCCAATCACTAATTGATCAAACAGAAATTATGATAAATACTGATATAGAAGAGATAAACAAAATCAGTGTAACTGGGGTAGAAGCTTTAGATAAATTAATTCCTATGACTGATACTCTTGCAGGTGCTATAGAATTGATGGGTAAAGGCCTAAGCACAATGAAAAGTGCCATATACTATATGAATAGGGCTATGGATGAATCAGAATATATTAGTGACCTAATAAAAGGGATGCCAGAATCTTTGGAGCTTCCTATAGAATACACTAAAGCAGCTATAGAAGATCTAAAAAGTGCCCTAGATATTATATTTCATATGATAGATTTAATATATAATGATGAAACAGGTGAAATTTTAGAAGAAATAAAAATAGATAAAGTTACAAGCCAACTAAAATCACATCTTGAATCCGCAGATACAAACCTTAAAAAAGCCGTTAATAATCTAGATTATATCTTCAATGATTTTAAAAATGTGATTGCTTCCATTGAGGATACAGGTAGATTTATGGGCTATTCTCTTGATTATATGATTGATGCAATGAATGTAATGGATAAATCAATGATTCATATTGCAGATATATTTAAAGGCTTTAGTGATCTTTTAACATTCTTAACTGACCAAGGCGGCCTCGAATTTGCAACTTCTAACGACCTTTACCAGAAAACAAAAGAGGATCTCTTTGGATCCATTGATGATGTATCAGTATCCCTTTCGGAATTTATCACAAATGTAAATGTCCAGGGAGATATATTGATGGA
>CAZWTU010000020.1:0-9878 GCA_964637035.1 uncultured Tissierellaceae bacterium | reverse complement strand
GATTTCTGAAGAAGATTTCCCAGAAATTCCACTTAAAGAAAATCATTATGCCAAATGGGAGAACTTTGATAGTGAAAATCTAAAGTTTGATGCAGATATCCATGCCCTATATTACCCTTATTTAACTCTACTGGAAAGCAAAGAAAAGAGAAATGGTCCTTTGCCTATAATTTTGGTAGAAGGATTATTTGTAGATCAGGATTTTTTATTACTAAAAGAAGATGATAGTCAAAGTCCATTAGTAGAAGAGGGGGCAATCCTACTTGAACAATGGAATATAAATATCCCTGAAGATGGCAACTCCCGGCATAACATTCGGTATCTTCCATTAAATAATGCAAAGAACTTAGAAGTGTATATTTTAGCAGACGGGCAGTGGCGTAAAACAGACAGCCATATGGATGGTAAATATTTAGTTTTTGAGGCTAATGGCGAAAATGTAACATTTTCTATAACAGAAAGTCCATTTTCTTATCTTGAATACGACTTTCTAATATTTATAGTAATATTAATTATTATAATATTTATACTGATTATTTTTGGAGTCAAAAGGAAAAAATCTAAAGTACAATCAAGCGTATAAATTTAAGAAAATAAGTTAAAAAATAGCAAAATAGACTTAACTAAGATATTCTTTAATATGGTAAATATAAAACAAGTTTCTTCCTTGGTATCTAAACCAAAAAGAAACTTGTTTGTTTTAAACTGTATATTCTATTATTTCTACCCTTTGCATTATAACTGGTTTTACAGGTCTATCATTCCTATCTACATTTGAAAAGGCAATCTGATCTACTACTTCCATTCCTTTAAAAACTTGACCAAATACTGTGTGTTTGAAATCTAACCAAGGAGTACCTCCTAGTTTTTTATATGCTTCTATCACTTCTGAGGAAAAACCTCCTTCTTCCCCTGCCTTTGTGATTTCTTCCATTAAATGATTTGGTACCTCCGTATTATGAACTATAAAAAATTGACTCCCATTAGTATTTGGTCCAGCGTTAGCCATAGATAATGCTCCCCTTAAGTTATGATAATATGGGTCAAATTCATCTTCAAAAGCCTTGCCCCAAATACTTTCTCCACCTCTACCTGTACCATCAGGATCTCCACCTTGTATCATAAACTCATTCATCACCCTATGGAATATAACCCCATCATAGTATCCATCCTTAGCATGGGTCTTAAAGTTCTCCACAGCCTTTGGTGCCGCATTTTCAAAAAGCCTAACACATATTTCACCGTGATTTGTGACTATAACTGCTATTTCTTCTCCTTCATTTGGCTTTTGCAATTGATCTAAACTCATATAATCTCCTCTTTCTCTTCTTGATATAGTTTTGTTTTTATAGTTTTCTTTATCTTCTATTATTAATACCCAAATATATGATCTACAACACCATTATATCATATCTTGTTATTTCTTTATACAATAGTATTTCCATTGCGAAATATATGTTATAATTAATTTATATATTAAATATGGAGGTTTTTATGAAAAATATAAATATCCAATGTAAAGTCTGTCCTATAGGCTGTGAATTAATAGTAAGTAAAGATAAAACTAATACTTCCACATATATAGTAGAAGGGAATAAATGTAATCGTGGTAAAGAATATGCTTTAAAAGAAGTCTTAGAGCCTTCCAGGGTCTTAACCTCAAGGGTCCTACTTGAAAACGGACCTATGAGCCGACTTCCAGTAAAGACAAATGGAGTCATACCCTCACATTTAGCAGATAAAACTATGGAGATAATCAAAGAAACTAAAGTCTCTGCCCCAGTTGTAAAGGGGGATATCATAATAAAAAATATACTAAATACTGGAATAGATCTTATCGCAGCTAGAAAAGTTAATAAACTTAAATAAGCAAGTATACATCCTAGCAAAACATTTAAATTCATACTTGCTTTAAGTTTATTTTAATTTTAACCTATGTTTTTATATGACCCTTTTTTAAATGTATATATAATTAAACTGGCGAATACTATTCCCTTCAATATACTGCTTATACTTATGCTCCACCATACTCCTGACATACCTAAGATTGTATTTGACAATAATACAGCCATAGGAATTCTTAGAAAATTTAAAGCAATACCTGTTGTTGCTGGAATATGGGTTTTACCTAAGCCATTAAAAGCACCGGCTGACGCAATCTCTACAGTCATAAAAAATTGAGAAAATCCTAATATTCTTAAATATAATGCACCCTGTTCTATAGCCAAAGCATCTTCTGGTGTAAATAACCTAAATATAAATTCACCACCAAATATAAGTAAAAATGTTGCAAACATACCTATGGAACCTACTATTTGAAGGCCTTTATAATATCCCTTTTCTACTCTTTCATAGTTGCCGGCACCATAGTTTTGTCCTGTAAAAGCTGCTATAGCCTGGGAGAAACCCTCCGCTGTCATCCATGATATCGACTCCACTTGTGAGCCTATAGACTGTACAGCCACAGCTGTTGCTCCCCATTGAGCTAGTATTCTAGTTAGTATCATAGATATAATAGCATGGGCTGCAGATTGAAGTGAGGCTGGTATTCCTAATTTCATTATCTTTATTATATAGTCCTTTTTTCCTAAACTAAACATATTTAAATTTGAAAAAAGTAAATTATTATTTCTTGTAACTACTATAAATATTAAAGTTACTATTATTTGTGCTATTACTGTTGCAAAAGCTGCCCCTTTTATTCCAAGGGCAGGGAAGGGACCTATACCAAATATAAGTAATGGGTCTAATATAATATTTACAACTAATCCTATGGCAGTAGCTTTAAAAGGTGTAACACTATTTCCTGAGGCATTAAATATAGCTGAAAACACAGGATTTATAAAGTGAAATAGAATTCCGAATGCTATGATTATTAGATACTCTATTCCCATTGTTACGGCCTCAATATTGTCTAAATTAAAAAAACCTATTACCTGCTTTCTAAATATTAGTAAAAAAACAGAATAAATAAGCCCTATTAATATATTTAATTTTATTCCATTAGATATATATTCTCTGGCATCATCTATATTGTCTCTCCCATGTGCCTGGGAAACCCCTACGCTTACTCCTATTTGGGAAATGAGTACTAAACTCATACCAAGCCACATAAAGAACCCGACTGCCCCAGCTCCCGCAACTGCATTGGTACTAAGCCTACCCAGCCACATCATATCTGTTAAACTATATAGCATCTGTATAAAAGATGTCCCCATAATGGGTAGGGCTAACTTTGTCAGTACAGATGTAATATTTCCTTCTTTTAAATTAATATCTCTATTCATAATATGTGTCTCCTATACATAATTTATATTTGTTTAGTAACTCTAAGTATTCTACAGTAAAAACAGAAATTATTCAAGAAAATAATTTCTGTCTTATAATAAATATTCTATAAAAAACACTATCTTAGATAATATTTTAGTTACAATCTTTATAAATGTGGAAACTTCTCCTTCTTTTATATTGTCATTCTCTATATAGGAATAATCTTTGCCTACCTCTAAACTATTATCTAAATCCACTTGTATATTTTCCTTTAACTTGTCTGCAAATTCATCACTAGATATTACTACCATGGATTCAGTATTTATATAAGAACTTCTAGCATCAAAATTAAAGGACCCTACTATACTAGTGTAGTCGTCAATTATATATGTCTTGCTATGGATAGATTCTGGTCCTTGGTATTCATAAAGCTTAACCCCACTATCCACAATTTCCTTTTTGCTATTAGAATACCCTGCTATAGCAAGGGGATTGGGACTTGAAGACAATGAGTTTGTTAGCATAGTAATGTTTTTAAAATCGATATCATATTGTTCAAACTTAGACTTCATATTTCTAGAAGGTATAATATATGGACTCTGTATAAATATAGATTTTTCAGCCTGTGAAGCCAAGTTCAACAATTCTCTAAGGCACCAAGGGTCTTTATTTGCCCTTCCTATGGGATTGTAGACAAAGCTTATACTATCACTTGCCATTGTGTTGTCATACCAATTTGTGTACATTAAATTTTCGAAATAGACATCTTTAAATTTCCTATATCCATCTCTTAAGTTTTCGTTAAATCCTTCTGCCCTGGCTTCTTGTTTAGGTTTTAACTCCTTTATTGAAGACTTAGAATATTCATGATTCCATATGCTATTATAATAATTACTCATATCTGTTATAACACTAGATGAATCTTCTAAAAATTCATCTTTGAAAATAAGAACATCTCTGTCTTTCACAAAATCATCTTCCATAAAATCTTCCCTAAAATATTTATCCCCAATATTTCTTCCTCCTATTAGGGCTAATTTTTCATCAACGATTATAATCTTATCATGTAATCTATTATTCCAACTTAATGGGGACAATAGTTTCAAGGGTTGATACAGTTTTAATTCTATATTGGGATGTAATTCAAACCCATATATGGCATCTTTTAGATCTCCCTTTAGATTATGAAATATCCCATCTAAAAGTATCCTTACCTCCACGCCTTTATCTGCTGCATCTAAAATACTTCCAAATATTATTTTTGTAGATTTTCCATCTATCATAGTATAATATGATAGATCTATGGTCTCCTCCGCATTTTCAATAAGATTCAGCCTAACCAGTGCACCATCTCCTCCAGACTCTATTAATGCGACCCTATCCTTATTTATATCTCCTGAAAGATTGTAATCACCCAAAATTACATCTGCATTATCTATTTTTTTTGGTTTTTGGATTGCGAATAATAAAATTGCAAAAACAAATACGTATATTATATAAAGTTTAAATCCTTTCCTAACAACTCCTCTTACTCGCTCCCTATTCAAAATATCTCACCTCTTTCCTAATGACTATAAAATAGACTATTCCTAATAATATGGAATAGTCTAACAAGTTTCTAGATTAAATTATTTTTAATAGATTATTGGCAATTTGTATTGCTATTCATAATATGAATAATTGTATTATATCTCTTAATTATACATTTTTCAACTTTTACTATTTATCTTTGAACATTCAATTGTAAACTACACATAAAACGGAATACCTATAGCTATAGATATTATAAATGATGTTCATTAACACTGTTGTCATTCTGAGGAGGGTAGCGACGAAGAATCTTTGTTTTAGGACATCAGATTCCTCCCTTCACTCGGAATGACACCACTAATATTACGACATCTTTCTCTACCTACCTTCATAAATCAACTTTCCTTCACCATCATATCCCTTAATTTCTTCATACCATCCTAGTCTACCATTTTCAGATTTCCAAGTAATTATAAACATATCATCATAAAACTTAGTTTCAGTAAAAATTTCACCACTTTTGTTGATTACTTCTATCTTTTTTATTCTATCGTCATTAACAATTCCCCATATTTCATTATGTCCCCCTGAGCCACTTCCCAAAAAAAATACAGACTGTGATAAATAATTTTCAATTCCTGGTGGAAATTGGTTTCTTATACGCCAAAATAAAAGAAACTTTCTCTCTACCCTTATACAGGATATATATTTATCATATTTACTTAATATATATTTGCCCTTATATTTATCTCCATTAAAATTCTCTATATGAACCACCTCTGATGGCCCATAATGCTTACTTTTTTCAAAGGCTTTATGAGCTGATAAAGGTGTTAGATATAAATTGGCACTTCTTAAAAGTATAAAAGATAATAAAATTAAAATTATTGTATTTCTTAAGACTTTCTTTTTTCTACTCATCTCTTCCACCTGCTTTTAAAGGAATCTCTACTGTATATTTCCTATTATATTGATTGTAATCGATTATTAAAGTATTAGCATCTTGTGAAAAATCCTTGATAACTGTTCTAGATTTAGATACAATTCCACCACTAGTAGACCTTGACCTATATCCATATTCATTTCCTAAATCATCTTTTATATATCCAATCCATTCAAAACTATCAGATCTTCCAAAGAAACTCTGTTCATAATCTTTATAGAAGATATTCATATCACCATTTTTTTCATAAATTATATTAGTAAATTTTATAACTCTATCATCTATTTGAACCTTTTCATTAATATCTATTCTATATATTATATTTTCCTCAGCTATTCCCTTAACACCACTATTAGTAAATATCATACTAAGAATATTTATCCCTACTATAAAAATACTAAGAGTTATTAGTATTCTTACTCCAATATTAGTAATTACCCATATCCAACCTAAAATTGGATTATGCTGTTTGTTAAGTTGAAGCCCTATTTCCTTTGGGTCTCCCATATCATTTATTGTAAGTCCTTCTGCTTCTTTTTCATCATATCCTTTTTCAATATAGTATTCTATTTTATCCAGCATATGATCATTAAGTTCTGAGCTAATCTCATCTCTGTCAAAGGTAAATTTAACATGGGATACTATCTTTTCTACAAATTCTTGGGCCTTATAAAAGCTCATATTCATCACCAACTATAATCTTATTCATAGATTTGGAAAAAACTTCCCATTGTTGTTTTTCCTCCACAAGTTGCCCTTTTCCCCTAGTGGTAATTTTATAATATTTCCGTTGTCTTCCCGTATCTCCCTTAGCCTTGTAGGATTTAAGATATCCATCATTTTCTAATTTGTGAAGTATGGGATATAGGGTCCCCTCTTTGAACCGAAAAATCTTATCAGACCTATCTTCTAATTCCCTTATTATTTCATATCCATACATATCCTTCTCATTAATCAAGGTCAATAATAGTAAATATGTACTTCCACCTATAAGGCCTTTATCAATTTTCATATATATACACCTCCATCATTTAAAAACAATACCTAGAGTATCTATGCATAATTATACATAGATACTCTAGGTACGTCAATGGTTTATTTTATATATATTAATCTCTATTGAGTCATCTTCAATTTAATCTCTGATACTCCAATGTACAGATTCCTCAGTTACAACATCAACTTTCCTGTTCAATAAATCTTCTAAGTCATCTCTTAATGATATTAAATCAAATAAACTACGACCTTCTTCGAAGGTTACTAAAAAATCAAAATCACTATCTACCTTACTTCTCCAATTTTATTATATCAGTAGCTACTTTATCTATAAATCTTTTATCATGTTCTACTAAAATCATAGTCGGAGAATATTCTAAAATCATATTTTCTATTTGGATCCTAGATATTACATCAATATAATTTAGTGGCTCATCCCAAATGTATAAATGGGCTTCTTCACATAAGGACTTAGCTAATAATATCTTTTTCTTTTGTCCCATGCTGAACTTCTCAATTGGTATATCAAATTGTTCTCTTGAAAAACCTAGTTGCCTTAATACAGTTAGTAAAACTGTTTTATCTAATTGCTCCTCCTCTACAAATTGATTTATACTACCTTCAACTTTATTGAAATTCTGAGGAACATAGGAAATAATCATATCTTTTGCAATTGTAAGCTTCCCGTCATATGGAACGCCTTTACCTAATATTGCTTTTATAATACTAGATTTTCCACTTCCATTGCTACCCTTTATAATAGTACAATCTCCTTTTTCAATTGTAAAATCTATAGGATTAAAAATATTTTCACCATCATAAGAAATAGTAAAATCGTCTCCATTTACATATTGCTTAGCATGATGTATTAATGGATTCATCTGCAACTTATCCATACTTTCTATATTTTTTAATAGCTTTTCTTTCTCCCCTATACTTTTTTCAAATCTCTTTTCAATATTCTTAGAAAGTTTCATCATTTTAGCAGCCTTATGTCCTATATAACCTCTGTCTACACCACCAGTTCCAATCTTAGTTGATTCAACCTTGTCTGACCATGTAGCTTTTTGTCTTGCTGCATCTTTTAATCTTCTAATTTCCTTTCTTAGTTTTTCATTTTCTTCTAATTCATACCTATCTTCTAAGTTTTTATTTTCTTCCCAGGTATTATAATTACCTTTTTGCAATACTATATTGTTTTTTTCTATAGAAAGAGTATGATCAACTATATTATTTATAAAATCCCTATCATGGGATACTAATATAAAACCTTGTTTGCCTTCCAAATACCTAGCTACTGATTTTCTGCCATGACTATCTAAGTGATTTGTAGGTTCATCAATTAATAAAAATCTTTCTTCTTTAGAAAATAATAAAGCTAATAAAACTTTCGTCTGCTCTCCACCACTTAAGGTTGAAAATAATCTATACAAGACATCTTCTTTTACTTCTAGCAAATTTAATTCCTTTTGTAATTTCCATAATTCAAAATTAAGCTCTATCTTTTCTAATAAATCTAAAGTCATAACATCCATATCCTTAATATAATATGGAAAATAAGCCATAGGAATAGATTTAATAATACTACCCTTATACGAATACTTATCCATCAAAAGATTTAAAAATGTTGTTTTACCATAACCATTTCTTCCTATAAAACCCAGCTTCCAATTTGAATCCAATTGCAGACTTAGTTCACTAAATATAGGCTCTAAACCTTCTGGGTATTGAAATGTTAAATTTTGAATATCTATTAGTGACATATAAATTCTCCTTTCCCGTATAAAATATTAGCGAGAATCTATATTTGAACACAAAAAAATTGAGATCTGAAAAATCTCAACTAAATCCATAAAATAATATGACAATTATTTTAATCCTGAGTTTAAACAAATATTTTGAAAGAGATTTCTCGCTAAATTTAGGCACACCTATATTGTTTTTTATAACAATTAAAACAATAGTTGCCCTTATTTAATTCATTAATTAGCAAGAAATATGCTCATTTGTTCACCCCTCTGATTTTGTTAATTTCATTCTATCATATTCTTCTCTTATAAACAATTCTAAATTTATCTAAATTAATAAAAGTATAAAGTGACTTGATTTATTAAATAGCTATATTAAAATTTCTACTGTGAATCCTTTCCCTTCTACACTATCATAATTCACTTTACCGCCGATACTATCTACTCTATTCTCTATGCCAAGTAATCCATTACCCTTTACTAAATCAATGCATCCTAATCCATTATCTTTGATATAAATATTTACTTTATCTTCATCAAACTTTATATCTAGAATTATTTTACTAGCCTTACCGTGCTTTATACTATTTGTAATTCCTTCTCTTATTGACTTATAAATAATATCCTTGTGTTTTAGGGGCAAGCTTTCTACTTCTTCATCCATGTCTAATACTATCTTAATTGCACCTGTACTTTCAATGTCCTGGATTATTAAATTTAACCTTTTCCCTAAGGCAATAGGTTTTTCTTCTTTTAGTGCATATACAGCCTTCCTTAAGCTAGCCATACTTTCCTTAGACAAAGTTTTGGCTTTCTTTAAGAGTTCCCTGGTCTTATCTATATCGCTATCCATAAGTTTTTCCGCCACATCTAAATTCATATTTAAAGCTACTAAATTATGTCCTAAAGTATCATGTATTTCCCCGGCCACTCTATTTCTCTCTTTTTCTATGGTTAGCTTTTCTATTTCTTCTGACTGGTCCATTAATTTATTGTAGGATGATTCTAGTTCTTTATTTAATCGATCAACCTTCCATTTTTCATTTCTTAATGCCTTATAACCAAATAGACTAACTAAATAGAATAATAAATAAATTATAACCCAAAATAAATCTATTAAATTTTCTTGCCAAAACTGCAAACTTAAATTATTTTGCCAAAACTGTAAGCTCAATATTTCTGCTAAAGTTAAATTTCTAAGTATGATTATAAAAAAGGTATTGACTATTGCTAAGCCTATAAATATTTTTGACCGATTACCCCCAGTAAACAAGATTAATTCATAAATAATCATAAAATTTAATATATCTACATAACCATTTATATTAAAAATTAATATACTACTTATAATCATATATATAAGCATAGACAAAAAGAATTTATTTCCATCT
>CAZWTU010000019.1:0-23510 GCA_964637035.1 uncultured Tissierellaceae bacterium | reverse complement strand
TAGAAGATATGGTTCAAAGTATAAAAGAATTTGGGATAATAACACCATTAATAGTTAGACCAAAAGACAATGGTAAATATGAAATACTCTCAGGTCACAATAGAGCAAATGCTGGAAAAATACTAGGGATTGAAAAGGTTCCAGTAGCTATAAAAGAAGACTTAACAGATGAAGAAGCAATGTTAATAGTTACAGAAACAAATTTAATACAAAGATCATTCTCAGAATTAACTCATTCAGAGAAAGCAAGAATTTTAACAGAAAGACACAATGCCATAAAGGAGCAGGGTAAAAGAATTGATCTAATTAATGAAATAGAAAACCTGTCTAAAGCTGATGAATTAGATATAAGTTCAACTAGTGGACAAATTGACCACCGGGCTAAGAGTAGGGATAAAATTGGTGAAGAATATGATCTGTCAGGAAAAACTGTTGCCAGATATATAAGAATAGATACCCTTATAAATGATCTAAAGGATAGATTAGATAATAGTGAAATTCCATTTATATCAGGGGTAGACTTATCCTTCTTAAAAGAAGACCAACAGGAAATAGTAGAAACTATATTGCATGATTATAATTTTAAAGTGGATTTAAAGAAATCTGAAGTTTTAAAAACCTATTCCCAGGGAAGAGGCTTAAACTATGACAAGATATATGAGGTTTTATCAGGTAAATATCTCAATAAACCAAAAAAACTTAAAGGACTTAAACTCAAGCCAAAATTAGTTAGTAAATACTTCAAAGAAGATCAAACACAAAAAGAAGTAGAAGAAATCATAGAAAGTGCATTAGATTTATATTTTTCACAAAATATTGAGGAGGTCTAAAATATGAGAAGGATGCTTATTACAATTTACTTTGATGTTGAAGAAGATGACATTGATGAAGAAAGAGATTATGACAGGTTCATATTGGAAGTAGAAAGTACAAATTATCGAAGAAAAATATTTGAAATATTTGATGAAAAGAAATATTCATGGGACGACTATAAGAAATTTCAAATAGGATATAAGCCTATAATGAGCATTGATCAATTAGACTTAACGGACCTGGAAATAATTAAAGATAATGAATTAGTTAAAGAAAGACCTTATGAAGATGATCTGCTAGAAGAATTAGAACTAGAAGCCTAGGACAAGGTGATATAAAATGGAAAATAGAAAACTTAGGTTTACAGATGAGGAGATAGAGCTGGCTAATAATATTAATCTTATGGATTATTCAATTAGTAAAGGCTTAGAAATAGAAAAGGTAGGAAGAGACTCTTACCATATTAAAGGATTTGGTGGGCTTTATATAAATCCTATATCTAATAAATGGAATTGCTTTTCTCATAATAAAGGGGGTGGGCCAATTCAATTCGATATGTTCCTTGGAAATAGAACATGGGTAGAAGCATTAAAAGAATTACTTGGAAACAAATCTGAAATCCTTTCAGGAGATATAAATAAAAATAAACAGGGGAAAGACCAGGATAATGATGAAGAGAAAAAAGAATTTATCTTACCAGAAAAAAACAACAGCTATAAACATATTTTAGCCTATTTAATTAAAACTAGAAAGATAGATAAAAATATAGTTTACCAATTAATCAAGGAGGAAAAGCTTTATGAAGATAAAAATAAAAATTGTATATTTGTAGGCTATGATAGGGATGAAATTCCTAGATATGCAAATATAAGAGGTACAAATACTAGTATGATCTTTAAGGGGGAGGTGAAGAATTCAGACAAAGATTATTCATTTTCAATAAAAGGAATCGATAACAAATTATATGTATTTGAGTCACCAATTGAGGCTATAAGCTATTTAAGTATTTTAAAGCTATCTAACTCTAATAGTTTTACTAGTCATATGATTTCTTTAGGTGGAGTATCAGATAAGGCATTAAAAAGATATTTAATAGATAATACAAATATTCATGATATTACTCTTTGTCTTAACAATGATAAAGTTGGAATTGAAGCGACTAATAGAATTAAAAAAGTGTATAACCTTGAATATAATATTTTAGAAGAATATCCAATCAGAAAAGATTACAATGAAGATCTTAATAATATGGTAAATAATCTATTGATTCTAGAAAAAAACATAACAGACACATACATGGAAGAGGACGAATTCGACTTGGAATTATGACTCTTCTTTTTTATTTTTCAATATCCTGGTTTTACCTGCAGAGAAGTATTATAAAGGGCAAGTTTCCCCTTTGTCGGACTTCTCCTCCAAAGAGTTGAAATTCGGGATTTTATCCCATATTTCATAAATACACGGGAAGTATCCCGTACCCTCTAAAAAGAAAGGAGATGGTTGTATTGAGCAAAAAGGAAGAACGATTAATTAGGGCAATTTCTAAGGTGACAGGAATTAAAGAGGATAAGATTGAAAACTATTCTCAAAGCAATGAAATATTAAATCTATTGAAGAGACCTAAAACAATAGACCCTACAAAACTTCAATTGGAGAAGATTAATTTGCTTAATGAGTTTCTCGTCAACTACAGCATCACAAAAGACTTTTCACATAGGGAAGAAATTAGTTTTACAGATTCAAAGAATGTAGGGGAATATTTCAAGCATTTGATAGGAAATAAGAAGGATAAAGAAGTATTTATGTGTGCTTTCTTAGATCGGAATAATCAATTGATAGATATTAAAAAGATATCTGAAGGTACCTTGTCTGCAGCTATAGTATTTCCTAGAGAAATAGTAAAGGAAATAATAGAAACTAAGTGTAAAGGTGTAATATTCTGTCATAACCACCCAAGTGGAAGTACAGAACCTAGCAATGAAGATATAGCTCTAACCAATAACTTAATAAATATAATAACTCCTTTAGGAGTTAAAGTAATAGATCATGTAATCGTAGGAGATGATGTGACTTCACTTAGGGATACTGGACAAATAAATCATAGCATAGATGCTAAATTTATAGATAATCCACTTGGAGAAAATTATACACCAGGTAAAGAATATTATAAAAATCATTTAGAAATTTTTATTGATTCACTATCAGATCTTATTAATATTGATCCAACTAAAATTAATAATTATATGAATGATATTACAAAAGATAGAAATTCTTTGTATAATAGTAGTATACTAAAATTAGTTGAAGATCCAATTGAAGAAATAAATGATTTAGAATTAGATAAAAGACAACTAGAAAAATTGAAGGTGGTAAATGATTTCTTACAAAATTATAAATCTTTAACCAATATATCTGAATCTGAAAAAAGAATAAGTGGCCCTGAACAAATGGCAAGATTGTTTAAAGAAAGGATAAAAGATAATAATAAAGAAGAAGTTTATTTAATGCTATTTAATACAAAACTAGGATTGGTAGGGATAGAAAAGATAAGCGATGAGATGGAAGGTAAGATAATATTAAACCCAAGAGATATTTTATCTAAGACCTTAGCATATGATGCTGCTAGTATAAGTTTAGTACATACTAATAGCACAGATGATTATAAAGCTAGGGATTTAGGGGTTAAAATATCTCAAAAGGCATTTAATATATTAGGACCACTTCAATTAAAGATAATAGACTATCTAGTACTAGATGGTTCAGATTATACTTCTTTAAAAGAGGAAGGAACCATGGCATATACAGTAGTAGGTTCTGCTGATTATAAAAAGATAAATATAGGAATAGATAAGGATTATAATCAAGAATTAGAGAATGATGAATATGAAATGGAAATCTAGAAAAAATAATATTATAATGAAAGTTGGAATTTTGGAAGAGATAGTTAATAGGAATATATTTTGCAAAGGAGAGTGATGTTATGAATAATATAAAAGAATTACTTCTAAAATTATTAAATAGTAGTAAAGTAGATGAGGATCTTATAAAAAACTACTTGGAAGATAAAAATATAGATAATTTATTTAAAGACTATAAAGGATTAGATATAAGTGAAGAAACAAAGGAACAAATAGAAAGTCTTATAATAATTATTGAAAATCATGAAGCAATGTAAGATTCAGGACTAGGCTAAGATTTATTTGCCTAGTCCTTTCACTTTTCTCAAGGAGGTTGTTATTATTGGGAATAAAAATGAGAGAATAACATTTAGGATTAATTCTAAGGAGTTAAAAACAATAGAATCAAATTCAAAGAAAGCAAACATGATGATAAGTGAATATGTTAGGTATGCATCTTTAAATAAAGAAATTGTAGTTATAGAGGATCTGAAAATATTCACTAAAGATTTAAGGGCAATAGGTATAAATTTAAATCAACTAACTATTCTTTGCTATCAAGGGAAAATAACTTGTCCTAATATATACGAAACAAAAGAGAAGGTGAATGAAATATGGCGATCCTTAAATTTATTAATGGGAGAAACGAAAAAAAGGGAGGACTAACAAGAGCAATAGATTATATTGTAGATGAAAATAAAACAGAAACCTTCAACCTTAAGGACAATGATATAGAAAGTGTATTTATAGATCAGTTGATAGAAAAGGATAAAGGGAATAGAGCTATTAACTATATTACTAAAGATGGAAAAACTGAATTAAACTTAATAACCGGAATAAATTGTAATCCTGAATCAGCTTTTGATGAAATGATTATTACTAAAAAGATGTTCAATAAAGAAGAAGGAAGACAGTTTATACATTTTACTCATTCATATTCAGATAAAGAAAATATAGATCCTCTATTAGCACATGAAATATCCTTAAAATTGATAGAAAATCATAAATTTAAAGATTTTCAAATTATAGCAGCTACCCATGTGGATAAGAAACATATTCATACTCACTTTGTTTTGAATACAGTAAATATAGAAACCGGAACAAAGTGGAGACAGTCCAAAAAAGAGTTAGAAGAATTAAAAAATTATTCAAATGAACTTTGTAAAGAATATGGATTAAAATATAGTTTTGTAGAAATCAAGAAAGAAAATTCTAATAGCAAATCTTCAGGGGAATATAGGGCTAAAAAAGAAGGTCGGTCATGGAAATATGAACTGTGGTTAACTATAAATGAATGCATAAAGGGTTCTAAGAATAAAGAAGAATTTATAAGGAATATGAATAACTTGGGATATGGAGTTAGGTGGACAGATGAGAGAAAGAATATAACATTCACTCTTCCAAATGGTAGGAAGTGCAACAATGATAAATTACATCCACCTAAAAACTTCACTAAGGAAGCTTTAATAAAGAAATTTGAACTAAATAAACAGATTTTAAAGAAACATGAAGGATCTATAGTTAAGAAGGAACAAGAAAATAAAGTTAATATTATACTAGAAACTATAAGACTGTTATCAGATAATCCCCATGAAGGAGATAAAGATTATCCATTAACATATTTAGAAGGTCAGGCACTAAAAGACAAGATGATAGAAGAAGGCAAAGGGCATGGACTGGATTGGGATAGAGAAATATGATTAGTTGAAAGAATAAAAAAACAAACTGCTATGTCTTTCCTGATTAAAGTATATTATAATGTAAAGTAAGGGATTAGGGAGGAATGTTACTATGAAAGATAAACTTAAAAGACTTGAAGATAAAAAGAATTACTATGATAAACATAAAATTAAATTAGATAGGCAAATCTTAGAAAAATATGATTTGGACTTTGCCATTAGATATACTCATGAATCAACTAAAATTGAAGGAAATACATTATCCTTAATCGAGAATAAATTAATAATTGAAGACAGAATTTCTGTTGGAGGAAAGCCTTTAAGAGAAATTTATGAAGTGGAAAATCATAATAGAGCTTTTAAATATATAAAGGAAAATATAAAAAAAGAACAAGGATTAGATAGTGATCTTATAAAAGATATACATGAAATTTTAATGGACAATATAATGCCTGGTGGAATATACAGGTATATAGATGTAAGCATAACAGGTGCTAGCCATAAGCCACCTTCTAGAACAGAAATGCATGATAGGCTAAATGCATTTTATCATGACTTAGAAACTAGAGTATTTAATCCAGTAGAAAAAGCAGCTTGGATCCATGCTGAATTTGTAGCAATACACCCATTCGCAGATGGAAATGGAAGGACTTCCAGGATGATAATGAACTATATTCTTATGGAGAATGGATATCTACCAATTAATATAAAATCTGAAAACAAATTAGAATATTATGAGGCACTAAATGAGTATGGAGCAAGTAAGAATTTAGAAGCATTTATGGAACTAGTTATTAACTTAGAGGAAGAACAACTTGATATATACACAAATTTAATAGAGACCATATTATAAAACAGTATAAATGACAACAAGGAGCCCAGAAATTTTTAGGCTCCTTAAATTTAATATTATATGGGGAGGTAAAAAAAATGGCTAATAAAAATAGAAGTATATTTATATTAATAGGCCTTGTAGTATCCTTAATATTAGTCTTAGGAATAGTATTCTTAAATATATCTGATAAAAATTCAACTCTGTCTAATAAAGAACTAGAGAAAGATATGGATGTTGAAAAAGAAAACAAGGCAAATATACCAGCAATCAAAGTGAATGAAAATAAAGATTATCCAGAAAGTAGAGAACTAGGTAATGAAAGTGCTGACAAGGAATTAGAAATTGAAATTGATGAATATAAGGAAACTATTGAAAATAATACTAAAGATGATAAAAATACTAATATAAATCCAATTACAAAACAGGTTAAAAATAAACTACCAGAAGAAATGGAAAAACCAATAACAGAAGCTAAACCCATAGAACAACCAAAACCCCTAGTGGAAGAAACTAAAGATAAAGATAAGGCACCAACAACCAAAGAAGAACCAAAGCAAGAAGTAAAAGGTGGAACTGGGGAAGATGGAGTAGTAAGAGATTTAAAAGGCAATTCACTACAAATAGAAGGAAATCCAAACGGAACACCAAATGAAGTAAAAGGATCAGATTTATTGCCAGAAGGTGAGAATATGGGAGAGGGGGATAAATTTTAAAGGAAAGTATATAACTAAATCGCTTTAATGGTAGGGGCTCTTATTCAAATTAAGTGCTCTTTTTTATTGCAATTAAAGAGGGGGTTCACTATGAATAAATATAAAAATTTAACAGCTTTAACTCTTATAGTTATCTTTATTATTGCTTTATCGGGGCTAACATTAGCAGAGGATAATGCTGGCAGTGGAGATGGAAATACAGGTGGTGCTGTAAAAGATAAAGGATTCTATAGAAGTGGAGAATGGATGTATAAAGTTTCAATATTTGCAGGGAATAAAGATACGGCGGAGACTGATTCATCATTTAACAATAATTATATAAATATAGGAGAGCCAGTGTTTATAAAACCATCAAGTTTTTCTATTCCCAATGGAACCATATTTGCAAAAGACAATAAAGTTAATTATCTTAGGGGATCAGGTGTGAGATATGCATATGCTAATGCTGTAAGTATAATAACTGATAATCCACCTCCTATACCAATAACTCATGGAGGAAATTTACAACAAGTAAAAAACTATTTTGGAGATACAAAGACATTGAAAGCCATACTAAATGCCATAGCCCAACAAAAAGGAATATCAGTGGAAAGTTTAGTTTCAAACCTAGATTTCACTATTGATGGTGAAAAAGGGAAACAGGATCCGAAAGACATACTACCAATTAAGGAAGGAGATAAATATCTAAATAAAGTCCCCTGGGTGATCATATATGAACCCATAGCTATAGCCCATTTAAAAGATGGTAAAACAAAGTTAGCTTTTACAGCTACTGAATATGCAATAGCACAGAGGGATGGATTATTTGACTTCTTTTATAGTGGTAATGAAGCCCAATATATAGCAGGAATGACACATGCAAACTTACCCAATTCAGTAGTGTTAGAAAAGGATTGGTTTGGTTATACAGCATATTCACCAACTAAAAACAAGGCTAAATGGGATAACGAAAGAATCTTAAATGGTGGTGGTTGGGGAATGAGGTTTTTAAGACCCAATGGAAAAGATACTAAAGAAATAATTATTCCACCAGGAGATGAAGATGATGGTACTGGTGTACCTAGAATGCTAAATATAGGGGATTATAGGGTTGATACAGATGTAATCACTTCTTTTACTGTGGGAACTAGTGAAAGGATCACCCCTGATAATCCAGCAATAGTTTCAATTTATCTTGATGGTAGAAAGATTTCAACAACAGAAATAGTTCTTCCAGAGGATGGAAGTCAACTTGTATGGTCCAAGTGGCATACACCAGCAAAACCTAAGTCAGTTACAATAAGTGCGGATATTTCAGGAAATTCAAATGCTTACTTTATAGGTGGAAGTAGTAAACATAAAGTTATTGTAGACTTGAATGAAAAAATACCACCTGATCCAGTAGCCAAGAATCCTAAAACACAAAAACCAATAGAAAAGCCCAATGGATTTAAAATATCCAAACTTCCACAAAAAGCTAACAATACTACAGCAACATGGGGAGAATGGTCTGCATTTTGGAAAGCAGATTGGGTATGGCATGAAGATTGGGAGTGGAATGAATACAGAAAAGAATGGGTTGATTATGGTGAGTGGATAGATGAAGGAGATTGGGAATATTTCTGGGACCAATATAGTGCTTCTTTATCTACAACATATAAGATAAAGCCAGATGAAAAAGTTCCTACAGCAATAAATAACTTTAATAGGTGGGAAATGAAATCTGGTTATGGATTAAATATTGATGTTTCTACAAATGTGTTTTATAATTCTTCAAGTTCTGATATTACAGGAGTACAAAATATAATAAATTATTTTCCAGAGTTTAATTATAGTACTTACTGTAGGCTTTCAGAAAAGATTTCTGAATCTATAAATGCAAAGTTTCAGTTAAGAAAAAACAAGTACTCACATTATAATCAAAGATCTCATTTTACACCACTCTGGTTTCCAGATAACGAAAAATATACAACCTATTCTGAAGCAATAGATTTATGGACACCGGCTGGAATGTTATCAGTTGGATTAGATGATTATATAAATATTAAAGGAAACTTATTTGATGATTGGAGAATTGTTCCTAGGTAATAAAAGTGACCTATACAATAGTATCAACTACCTGGTTTGAATAGCTTACAAACCATTCTGAGGGGCCAGTTTTCAATGGAGGTGAGAAATTATAAAAGGGTTTAAGAATAAATATATAAATGTAAGAATTGACGATATAGACTTGGGTTTAACAGTGGGAAATGAATATATAATTGAAAATATAGGTAAGGGAAGAAAATTAAACTCTGGATATTTTAGAGGAAGATTTATTGGAGAAAATGATTACTTTTATATATTTAAAAGCAGACATAAATATTGTGAATGTTTTTTAAAAGTAAATTTTATAATAAACTACTATTCTATAAAAGAAACTCTATCCAAAGCCTGCTAAGTGATTTTTGAAAAGGAAGATAAAAATGAAGAATGATCAGATAAGAATAAAAATAATAGTTATAATTTTAATCTTTATAATAGGTACAATATTTAATATTTACTTTTCAACTTTATTAGATGAAATACTATCAAAGGAAATAGAAGACTTTAGTATACCTAAATTTAAGGATGCTATTTTAAGTTTAATGGAAAATAAAAATCATTTATATCTATTTATAGCTTTTCAGTTAACATTAATTTTGGGGATCATATTATATTCTGCAACTAATAATAAAACATATCAATCAGATTTAATTAAAATAACACCAAATATAGTGACTCCAGCTCCAGCAGGACAAAAACAATTTGGGTCAGCTAAATGGATGAAGGATGAAGAAAAGGATAAAGCTTTTTCATCATGTATATTAAATAAAAATGATAAATTAATCGATTATTTAATAAAACATGGACATGATGATATTAAAATGGGAAAGTAGGTGATAAAAATATTTGATATAGAAGAAGCTAATAAAAAACCTTACTTTAATGATGGTGGAATAGTAATTGGATTAGAAAAAACAAGAAATGAAGAAAAATTATATACAATAACTGATGATGTCCATAGTCTTTGTGTAGGCGCGACACGTTCAGGCAAATCAAGAACAATAGTATTACAATCTATTTGTACTTTAGGCTTAGCAAGTGAAAATATGGTTTTATCGGACCCTAAGGGAGAACTTTATCAATACACTTATCCTTTTCTAGAAAGACTAGGATATGAAGTCATAGCATTAGACTTTAGAAACCCATTAAAATCAAACCAATATAACTTTCTTCAACCTATAATAGATTCAGTAGATAAAGAAGATATTCCAACAGCAATAGAAGCAATATGGGATATAACCTCTTCTTTAGTCGGAGAATCTAAGGGAGAAAGAATATGGACTGATGGGGAAGCATCTACTATAGCATCAGCTATCATGGCAGTAGTTTTTGATAATAAGGGTGGATATAACAAGCAGTATCAAAATATGACAAATGTATATTATTTTATATCCCAAATGTGTAAAACCATTGGTAAGACAATGCCTATTGTTGAATATATGAAAGAATTGGATGATACACATCCAGCAAAAGGCTTAATAGCAATATCAGAAATAGCTCCTTCAAAAACAAGAGGGAGTTTTTTTACTGCCGCTTTAACAACTTTAAGATTATTTACTAACCCACTTATTTATTCAATGACTTCAAATAGTGATTTTAAACCTAAAGATTTAGGAAGTAAAAAGATGGCTTTGTTTATTATACTTCCAGATGAAAAAACCACTTATTATAGCTTAGCCAGTTTATTGGTATCACAAATTTATGAACAATTAGTAAAGGTGGCAGACGAAAGGGGTGGTAGATTAGAAAGAAGAGTAAATTTTATATTAGATGAATTTGGCAACTTTTCAAAGATACCAGATTTTACAAACAAGCTAACTGTTGGAGGTGGTAGAGGAATAAGATTTAATTTGTTTTTACAATCATTTGCTCAAATAGAAGAAAAGTATGGAAAGGAGGTTAGTCGAACTATCAGAGGTAATTGTCAGACTTGGATATATTTGCAGGCAGATGACCTTGAAACCTTAGAGGAAATATCTAAGAAACTAGGAAATTATACCGTATCAACATACTCACTTTCAGCATCTCTAAACTCCAATAGTTCATCCTCATCCCAAAGTATTAATCTAACAGGAAGAGCATTATTGGATCCTAATGAAGTAAGACTTATTTCAAGACCATATAGCCTGGTTATATCAAGAGATAATCCAGCTATAATGTTTGCCCCTGATATTTCAGAAATGTACTTTAATGATATTTTGGGCTTAGGAGATAAGGAACACAACAGACTAGTAAGAGAAATTAGGGAAAACAAACGTAAAGTTAGAAACATCAAAAGTGGACAGATAAACTTATGGGGAATATGGGAATTTTATAATGGGGATTAATTATAAGTCAGTAGGGGAGGGATATAATGTCTAAAAATAAAAAGAAAGTATTTATCAATATAATTGTTTTAACTATAATTATTTTAATAACTTCATCCAATGCATTTGCAAATCAAATAGAAAGTAGCACAATATTTACAGGATTAAAAAAACTAGTAGAGGACTTAGGTAAGGTGCTTATAGTAATAGCAATACCAGTAGGAACAGTAGTTACAGCATATTGTTTTATCAGGAGAGGAGCAGCGGATGAGATGGACCATAAAAAGTGGTCTAATAGAATTACCACAACAATTGTATCTACCATAGGTGCAATACTATCAGGTGTAATTATTACATTAGTAAGTGGATATTTTAAATAAGAAATAGGAGGACAAATAAATGACTAATATTATAAAAGGATCTAAGGTAATGTATAAAAGATTATTTATTAAATTAAAAGACAAGTCTGGAGAAAACTATGTAGACACAGGAGTTAAAATCTTAATTGCAGTAGTATTAGGTGCACTTCTATTAGCCGGTTTATATGCATTATTTAATACTACAATAATGCCAACTATTACACAAAGAATTACTGAAATGTTTAATTATAGTGGAAACTAATAGTTATATAAAGGGACTGTAAAACTAGATACAGTCCCTTTAACTATGGAAGGAGAAAAACATGTCTAAGTTAATTACACTCCTTATAATAGAATTCTTAGAAGGACTATTTGATTTCTTAGGAAATGAAATGTTAACAGGAATAGTATCCCTAGCCCTACATGCTGAAGAACATATGAAAAACTTAGGAATTGATGGGTTCAGTACATTATTTAGAATATTTCTAGACTTTGGTATATCTTTAATAATATTAAAATTTCTAAAGAAAGGATTTGAAATATATGTACTCTGGTCTGATGGAGATGCAGATATTGATCCAGTTCAACTTTTAACCAATTTCTTTAGGGCTATGGCAATAGCATTAACCTTTCCAATTTTATATGGTTGGCTTGCGGAGATCATAGAAGATTTTTCTAATCAAGCACTATCAGCAATTGGCTTAAATATAAATATCGGATTTGCTTCAATGATTTCAACATTATCAACAGCAGGAATATTTAGTGTATTATCTTTTCTAGTGTTTTTTATAATATTTATACTTTTATATATTCAATTCATTAGAAAAGGATTAGAAATATTAATATTAAGAATAGGATTACCACTAGCATGTATAGGATTAATGGATGCAGATAAAGGGGTTTTTAGAAGCTATACACAAAAGTTTTTTCAATCAACCTTAACAGTGTTGGTTCAGGTAGTATTAGCAAAATTAGGCTTAAGCCTTATGTTTAGTGGGCATTTATTCTGGGGAATAGCAGCAGAATACTTTGCCGTAAAGACACCAAGCTTTTTGCAAGAATTTCTGATATTCTCAGGTGGTGGAGGAATGGTCAATAATATATATTCCTCAGCAAGATTGGTTCAGATGTTTAAAAGTGCTGTAAAGTAGGAGTTGAATAATGGATATATTAAAAGAATTATCTATGGTATTTATATGGTTAATAAGGGCAGGAACAGTTACTCGTGTAGCATATTGTTTTATAAAAGTAATCCAAGATGATGAAGAATTAGGAGTTCATAAAAAAAGAATGAAAAATGCATTAGTATTTCTAATCTTAGCAGAATCCATATGGCAGTTAAAAGATATAGCAGTACATTACTTTGGAGGTTAAAGAACTTATAACATTCTCTATATATTGATAACTGACAAAAGATATGGAGAATGTTATAAAAACTAATATTTCTATTTATAATTGGAAGGGAGAAAATGACTATATTACTCTAATAATCAAAGTGATATGTATTGATATTCAATAAGTATATATTGACTTACAATATATTGGAAGCTATAATATAATTAGATAAACTTTTCGGAGGTGGATTATTTTGAAAGTTAATACAGCATCAAATATTTTAAAAGTCTTATTAATAGTATTTGCAATATGTGTAATATTTTTTGGATCCTACGTACTTCCTAGAATGGCAGAAAACATGGCAGAATATGAACCTGAAGTTGAATATGCGAAATTACCTATTCTCATAGCTTGTGAATTACTTTTACTCCTATTATTAACAGGAGTAGGGACTATAATGTATTTACTTGTTTTATTTGATCGTGATTTCACATTTACCTCAAGATTTACTAGGGGATTAGAGATAGTGGTGATAATGTGTATATTAGCATCCATCGGAATCATAATTTTATTTAAATATATGACAACCTTTGGAGGACCTGGTCCATTGATAGCACTAATAATGGTAGGTACAATTTTTCTGATTTGGATAGTAGCCACTGTAACTATGCTAGTTCGAGCTATAGTGAAAAAATCTATAGTTTACAAAAATGATTATGATTTAACAGTGTAGGTGATAAATGATGATAATAGTGAATTTAGATGTTATGTTAGCAAAGAGAAAGATGAGCGTTACTGAACTAAGTGAAGGAGTAGGAATAACCATGGCTAATATATCCATATTAAAAAATGGTAAGGCAAAAGCTATAAGATTTAGTACACTAGAGGCAATATGTAAAACTCTTGATTGTCAACCTGGGGATATTTTAGAATATGTAGAAGATGCTGATTAACTTTTATGGAAGGAAATGATGACTATGAAAAATAAGTCTAAAATTCTTATATTAATTATACTTGTAATTATGCTTGTAATTATGTTTATATTAAGCACATATAAATCATCAAAGTATTTATTAGTAAATTTAATAACAAAAAGTGAAACGTCAAATGAGATAAAGTATGTTGCTGTCTATCCAAATAAAGATAGCAAGAAAATTGATGCATTTGTAAGTGATGATTTTCAGGTATATAATGCCGATCACGGCTGTTTTAAATCATACATTACTAACAATAAGGTTCTTAATAAGTTAAATAAAATTTCACTTGAAGAATCCCTTGGAAATGATGCTGATGAAGAAATAATTACGAGAATATTTCAAGAGGCCAGTAGACTAGAACATGATATTTGGCAATTCCAAATTTTCAGGGTGGATGATAAATATTTTGCTCTTGTAAAACTCAATGTAAACTGGCAATCACCTTGTGATTTTTATGAATTTGACAAAACTGATGGAAGCTTAAATTTATTGAAAAGGTTTGAAGGTGTCGACATTATTGGTATTTCATTACCAAGGGAAGAGTAGTTATATGTACTTATAATTAACTAGTTATAGATAAGTTTCAAAACAAATCTTAATTGACTTGAGCTATAGTAGAAATAAGAGTCTAGTAAAATTATCAGCTAAACCATATTAAAAGGAGATGTTTTCATGCGGAATAGAATAAGATGGATAATATATTGTTTAACTATAACATTAATTGTCTTTTTAACTTATAATGGAAGTAGATATTTTCTTGAAAAACATTTCAACTTAGTACTTAGGGATTGGATATGGGTATTAGCTATAATTATTTCTATCTCTTGTATATTGATTATAGAAATTGTCATATTTACTAAGTTAAGAAATATACTGGAAGAAAAAATACGTATCCATAACATATGGAAGGAGATTATTAAAATAATATCTATGGCATTAATTCTTTCGGCCAATTTTTATGCTCTTCTTATGTGCCTTATCATGATTGGTATGGGTTATCAGGAAGCAGGAGTAGAAACTTATAAAGGAGAAAAATACTTAGTTATAGATACTGGATGGACTACTCCCCAGTATTTTTACAATTATCATCCATATAAAAATTTGTTTGTTTATTACAAAGATATTATATATTCAGGGGAAGTTAAATGGGAAGATTATGTAGAACCTGAAATAGATGATAGAAAAGAGCCAGACCCTATACCAAATATAGTAGAGGAAAATATAGATAATACTACTATAGATAAAGTTATAGAAATAAATGCAGATAAAGTAGAATATATTCAAAATATTGATGGTAATTTAAATTATGGGTTTTATCTTATAGACCGTGCTAGTCATCAATACTTATATTCATTTGTAAAATCTTATGATAATGGGTTATCTTGGAAGATGGTTTATCAATTCCCCTCAAATAGTGAGATTTATTATGTGCATTTTTTAGATGAGGAACTTGGTTTTATTAATTTTGGGTCAAGTGATGGACTATCACTCTTTATGACTAATGATGGTGGATTAACATGGAAAGATATTTTAATCAATTTGTCAGAAGAAAATAGGAATATGCTTTATGTCCAAAGTATTAAAAAAAATGAAGAAGAAATTGAGTTGATATTGGGAGTTCCTTCATGGGATAATTCTAATCAGAGTATCAATTATATTTCAGTAGATAAAGGATTATCATGGAATTTACAAAGTATAAATTAGATGAATATCATTTAAAAAATACGACTTAAGGAGGAATTGTTTGAATAATATTAAAGATATTTTTAAAAGATATAATAAGATTTAGCTGAACTACAATACTAAAGGTAAACTCTAATAAATAAAGGTAAAGGAGATAGTTATGAAAAAAGAAATAAAATGGTTAATTGCCATATGGAAAGTGATATTAGGTGCCCATTTAGTAAGTCTTATTTTTATGTCTTCTGGTAATGTGAATATTAGATTTATGATGATCATTCCACTTGGGATAAGATACATCATGCTTATCATAGTTCATGCCAATATGATTTCTAAAATTGGCTACAAAAAAAGCATTTATGTTACTATGACTTCGCTTTTATTGTTTATGTTATATTCATTTTTCATAAATTCTCTAAGCTCAATAAGATATAATTCAAGTATAATTAGCGAAATAAAACCTTCCATATTGGAATCTTTTTACTATTATTTGATTCCATCTATTATAGGCTTAATAATTGCTATTGCAACTCCTAAGGATAAATGATGAACTAATTTATAGAAATATCCTTATTATTAGTAATTTTACTTTAAGTTCTTCCAGTTCTCTTTCAACTATTTATTATTTGGTAAGGATATTTATCTTGATGCCATTCATTATTGGGTATGAAAAATATAAAAGAATATAAAAATTCATTAAGAAAGGATGATATTTTGTGAAAAGATTAAGAAGATTGTTTCCTTTGACAATGGTGCTTGTGTTAATACTAAGCAGTACTCTATTAACTTCATGTAATTCAAATAATTCAATCGATAATGATTTAACTGAAAGGACTCCGGAATTTGCCATAGGGTATGATTTAAAGTATAGGGAAAATCTATTTCCTAACATGACAGATATAGAAATCGGAGATATCCTTGGCGAGATACTTGCTACTGCTATTCAAAGAACTTCTAACGGTGAAAAATTTGAAGTAACTGAAGAAGAGTTAGAAATACTTGGTATTAAAGGATTAGACCCTCAATACCTTGATGTAATAAAAATTTCAACAGGACAATAAAATAATAAGGGTAGTTATTGGACTATTAAATTTTAACACTACACAGTTTGTCATAATGATTATATAAGTATCGTTATGCCCAACACTAATAAGGACTTGAATAAAACTAGCAAAAACAAAGAACAAGAGGAAATTACTAACTATTCAACTAAAAACTTTTCTATTAGAAATAGTATTGGAAAAGTATCTTTATTAATTTAATACCAGCTAAAGCACTTCTTAATTGAAGTGCTTTTTTAATGCCAATTTTAGGAGGTGAAGAAAATGGAAGATTCTAATTTGCTATACATTCCTTTAGGATTAAAAGAAAGAAATGAGCTTTGGGAGGGGTTTGGGAAAGATGAGGCAATTAAAGCATTGATATTCAATATGTTTACAGGGGTAATTGATTTTCTGGTTTATATTTTCACTAAGAATATGATGTTCTGTATAGTCTTTATATTAGTATCTGTTGGTGGAAGCATAATGATGCTAACCAAAGATATAACAAATCTATCAGTAGTTGATCAGATCAAAAATATGCTCAGATATGCTAAATCACAGAAATACTATCCATATAAGTATCAAGATGAATGGTATTAGATATGATGATATTTAAAAACATTTTATTTATAATTATAATAATATATGCAGGGATCTATGATTACAAAAAAAGGATTATTCCAGATAAAGTACATCTAGCTATAATAGTTTTAGCCTTTTTATCAAATTTAAATATTACCCAATCAATGTTAGGGCTGATAATCTTACCAATCCCATTTATAATTCCAATATTCTTTAATGAAAACTCTATAGGTGGTGGAGATATAAAATTGGTAGGATCCATAGGATTTTTCTTGGGATTTACAAAAGGAGTTTTAGCTATAATAATTGCTTTACTAATATCAACAATATTTTCTTTGATCTTAAAAAAGCAGAGTAAAGAATTAGTAGCATTAGCACCATATTTAGCAATAGGAAGTATAATAATTTTGCTACTTTAACTAAAAGGAGGCAGGCGTATAAATATGAAAAAGTTCATGAAAAATAGGACAGTATTAGGATTAGCTAGTATTATTCTAGCTCTAATACTTAGTTTTGGAGTTACACCGTTTTTGAATAAGCAGATGAAATCTCAGGAAACAATTGTAAGGGCCACTAAAACGATTAAAAAGGGAGAAATAATAGGTCAAGATAAAATAATCAAAGTAAAAGTAGGAGGATATAATTTACCACAGGATATTATAAAAGAACAGCAGGATTTAATAGGTAAATATGCAACTGTTGATATATTTAAGGATGATTATTTTTTAAATTCAAAGGTATCTGCTGAAGATAATAGTGACAATTACTCTTTAAAGGACGAAAACATGGCTTTATCAATAACTATAAAGTCCTTAGCATCCGGACTGTCAGGTAAATTAAAAGAAGGAGATATTATTTCAATTATTTCTACTAGTGACGATGGTGATAAACCAAGTATAATACCTGAACTAAGATATGTAAAAATCTTATCAGTTATATCTAAGGAAGGAAAAGACCTTGAAGGTGTAAAAGAGGAGCTTCCATCCACAGTTACATTATCTGTAGATCCAGTGCAGGCAGAAAAATTAGTAGAACAAGAACAGAATGGAAATATTCATATGGCTTTAGTTTTTAGAGGTGAAGAAAGGAATGCAAATGAATATTTAAAAATTCAAGAAGAATATTTGCTATTACTAGAAGAGCTAGAGGAGGAAGAAATTGATGGAGAAACTGAAGAAATTGAAAATACCCAAGAAGAAGAGAAACCAGAAAGCTCAGAAAAGATTGAAGCTGAAGAAGAAAAGCCAGAAGAATAAGAATATATTAAGAAATGACAACAAGATAATAGCCATATGGGGTAGTCCTGGAAGTGGTAAAACAACTTTAGCATTAAAAATAGCAAAAGAATTAGGGAGTAAAAAGAAAAATGTAATGATTATTCATGATGATGTATTTTGTCCAACCATTCCAATTGTTTTACCAAAACTAAAAGAAAATGATAAATCACTTGGAAAGATATTTGCTAATCCTATTATAGATCAAGACTCCATTTTAGAAAATTCAATTACAATAAGGAACTATGAACATATAGCTTTAATAGGTCATCAAAAAGGAGAAAATCCCTTTACCTATTCAGAATATACTAAGGAAAGAGTAATTGATTTACTCATCCTTTTAAGACATTTAGTAGATTACATTATAATAGATTGCTCTAGTATTTTAACGGAGAGTATACTTACTATAACAGCCCTTGAATTAGCTGATAAAGTCATAAGACTTTCAACTGCTGATTTTAAAGGGCTTTCATATTTTAAATCGACTTTGCTTCTACTCATGGACCAAAAATTCAAGTCAGAAGAGCATTTAAGAGTAATTTCAAATACTAAGGATTTCCAAGGAAGTGACATTGTAAATGAAGTTTTAAGAGGTAGTAATATATTTTTACCAAATACTTTAGAAATAGAAGAACAATATGCAGATGGAAAGCTATTTGAAAGTCTTAGGGATAAAAATAGTGTGAAATTTAATGATGAATTAAATAAAATAATGGGAGGAATCTTCTATGAATAAAGCAGCTCTATTTTTTCAAACAAAAGATAATGAATTTGAAGAAGTATTAAAAGATGTACAAGAATATATTTCATCTAAATATTCATCCTTTGTTGTAGATAATAAAGAAGCACAAGTTCGACAATTAAAGATGTACATTTCAAAATATCTAATGGATTATCATCTTTCAGTAGAAGGATGTACAACACAAGAACTAATTGCAAAGATCTATCAAGAAATGTCAGAGTTCTCATTTCTAACCCCATATTTATATTCGAGAAATGTAGAAGAAATAAATATTAACTCCTGGGAGGATATTAAGATCAATCTCTCCAACGGAGATGAAATAACATCAGATGAAAAGTTCTCATCTCCCAGTCATGCATTGGATGTAGTTAGAAGACTCCTGCAGACATCAGGAATGATATTAGATTATTCTAATCCAGTAGTTAGGGGACACTTGGTTGGTGCTGGAAATGTAAGAATAACAGCCTTTGCTCCACCGATAATAGATAAGGAAGTAGGAGTAGTAGCTTCTATAAGAATAGTTAATCCTAAGAAATTAGGACCAAAGGATTTTATAGAAAAAGGAACAGCTACAAAACAAATGTTAGATAGTCTAGAGGCCATGGTTAGATATGGAATATCTATATGTATTGCAGGGGCAACTAACTCAGGTAAAACTACTTTACTTGATGGAATATTATCAGTAATTCCAAATGATAGAAGAATATATACCATAGAAAACAATGTAAGGGAATTTACATTAATTAAACGAGATGATAAAGGAAATATTTTAAATGATGTAGTCCATACAGTGACTAAGGATAGTGAGAATCCAAAGGAAATTATAAATCAAGAAACACTTCTAGAATATTCCTTAACATCTAATCCAGATATTATAGTAGTAGGTGAAATGAAATCAGCAGAAGCATTTGCGTCTCAAGAAGCAGCTCGTACTGGTCATGGTGTTTTAACTACTATTCATGCTAATTCCTGTGAAGCTACCTATGGAAGAATGGTCACCCTATGTAAATTAAAATATGATATGAAAGATGAAACATTATACAACTTAGTAACAGAAGCTTTTCCAATAGTAGTGTTTACTAGAAAACTAGAAGATAAGTCAAGAAAGATAATGGAGATAACAGAATGTGAAATATTTCCTACAGGAGAAAGAAAAATAAGAACTTTATATAAATTTAATGTGGCAGATGTAGTAGAAGTAGAAGGTAAAAAGGAAATAATAGGAGAGTTCCAGAAAATTAACAATATATCAGAAAGGCTAAAAAAGAGATTACTTGAAAATGGAATGCCTAAAAAGATGATTCAAAACTTTTAAAGATAGGGGTGAAATACCTTGGAAAGATTATTAAAAGTAATATCATTTTTAATTCTTTTATTTGGATTATTTAAAGTATTAAATATTTCATTTATAGAATTAGCTGAAGATATTGCTAAAAATTTAAGTAAAGAAAAAACAGATATCAAATCTAAGATAAAAAAACAGTCTAAAAAGAATAAAGGAAAAGGTATAAGAAAAATAGTAGATGAGTCTAAATCAATATTAGGAATGATGGGAAAAGAAGAAAAGATAAGTTTAGTGTGGATAATTTCATCAATATTATTTATAACAGGAACAGTAGTATCTATATCTTTAGGTAACTTATTCTTAATACCAATATTATCTATAGGGCTAGGATTAGTTCCATTTTGGTTTGTAATATATAATTCTAATTCTTATAAAAGACAAATAAATGAAGAATTGGAAACAGCATTATCAACTATCACAACTTCATACATTAGATCTGAAGATATTATATTGGCAGTAGAAGAAAACATAGATTACTTAAATCCACCTATTTCTCAGGTCTTTATTTTTTTCTTAAGTCAAACAAAATTAATCACTTCTAATACTAAATTAGCAATAGAAAATCTAAGGTCCAAAATACAAAATGAAATATTTGAAGAGTGGTGTAATGCACTAATAGCATGTCAGGATAATAAGAACTTAAAGACAACTTTAGTTCCCATATTAACAAAGCTATCTGATACAAGAATAGTATCAGGAGAACTAGATAATATGTTATTTGAACCTATGAAAGAGTTTTTAACCATGGTAATTTTATTAATAGCAAATATCCCTTTGATCAGAGTTTTAAATAAGGACTGGTATGACATATTGATGCACACACCTATTGGTCATGGGATATTGGCCATATGTATACTGGTTATCTTTATTTCCCTAGGAGCAGTTATAAGGCTTACTAGACCTATAGAATATAAGAGTTGATGAAAGGGGGACAAAATGAAAATAATAATATATTCTTCAGCATTACTTTTCTCCTTTGGAGTATATCTAATAGTTGCACAAACACTAAAACTACCTACAATTCAGGCATCTAAAACTATTATAGCTTTTTACGGAAAAGATAAAAAAATATATAAAATAGATATTTTACTAGATATACTTGGTAGTGAAATATCAAAGTTTATTAGGATAGATGATTATAAAAGGAAAAAGCTATTAGCCAGATTAAAAACTGCAGGAATAAATGAAACACCTGAAAAACATATTTCAACCATATGGATTAAGACTTCAATTCCTTTAATGTTATCTATACCTTTATCTTTATTTTTGCCAATTGGAATGCCAATACTATTAGTAATATCCATAAGAACATATTTTAAAGAAAGTAGAAAGCTAGGTAAAACTTTAGACAAGGAAAAATTAAAAATAGAATATGAATTGCCAAGGTTTACGAGGGAAATAACCCAGGAATTAAAATCTACAAGGGATGTACTTTTAATTTTAGAAAGATACAAAAAGAATGCAGGCAAAACAATGAAAAGGGAATTAAATATAACCACTGCAGATATGAAATCTGGTAATTATGAAACTGCATTAACTAGATTTGAAACTAGAATAGGAAGCCCAATGCTCTCTGATGTTGTCAGAGGGCTTATCTCTGTCATAAGAGGCGATGATGCTTTAGTATTCTTTCAACTATTATCCCATGATTTTAAAGCATTAGAAATACAAAGATTAAAACATGAGGCATCTAAAAGACCAAATAAAATAAGAAAATATTCTTTTCTAATGTTGGGTTGTATACTTATGATGTACTTAGTAATTATAGGTATATCAGTATTCCAAGGGCTAGGAGGTATGTTTTAATGGATAAAATATTAAAAAAACTATCAAGAGATAAAAGAGGAGAAGGTTATTTGGATATAGTAGTTTTAATATTAATAGCAATGATGATAATAGCCCTAGGAATTAAGGTGTTTCCAGCATTTATAGCAAAAGATAGATTAAATACCTTTGCAAATCAACTTCTTAGGGAATCACAAACCCAGGGAATGATAGAAATAGATTATAGTCATATAGTAAATGAAATAAACATCGAAACAGTTTCATGGGAAGCAAATACACTTGGATCTCATAAGGTTCAGTTAGATGAACTCATATCAGTAATGTGTACAAGTAATATTGAAATAGGACTATTTGGAGACTTTGGTTCTTTTTCAATACCCTTAAGATCAAAAGCTACAGGAAAATCGGAGGTGTATTGGAAATCAGACTGATAAGTAAGTTAAAAGAAAATAAAGGAAGTATATTACCATTAACAGTATCCATAATTTTAGCCCTATTTATTATTTTTACAGGAGTATCAGAATACCTTAGGCTCAAGCTTATAGCTTCCGCAGTAAGGGAAGCTATTCAGTCCTCCATTATATCTTTAAGCATAGAAAACTATGACAATGTATATAGCAGTTCAAGAGAAGGATATTCAGGGGGGTATAAGTATTCAGATGATGGAGATAGTTGGGAAGAAATGATAGATATAGGAGATGTCTATAATAAATTAGATGAACTCCTAGATTTAAGAATAGAAGATTTCCATCATGTAAAAGTAACTGGAGGAGAATATGAATATAAGCTTTCTAATCTAGAAGTAAATATAATAAATACACCCTTTGCACCTAATTCTGAAGGTCATGTATTTGAAGCTGATTCCTATATCTCTTTAGAAGTACCACTATCATTTGGATGGGATCACCTACCACCACTAAACATTAGATTAAAAGTTAAATCAGAATATATGGCTAAGTTTTAAGGAGGATAACTTATATGAAAAAGAAGGAAAAGATAGATAGTAAAAAACAAACAGCTCAAGAGTTTGTAAATGTAATAGATATAAAAGATAAATTTCTATATACAAGGGATGGAAATA
>CAZWTU010000018.1:0-28595 GCA_964637035.1 uncultured Tissierellaceae bacterium | reverse complement strand
CAATCTTTATTTGGATTATTTCTAAAAGCTAACCTTCGAATGAATTCGAAGTTACTTACATCCCAATTGCTTCTTACAAAGTAAAGTGTAGTGACCTTTTATATAATACAATCTTTAAAAGAAATTGTCAAGGGTTTTATACTATATTTTATAATTTCTTGATATTGTTTTTATATGCAAAAATTGCAGCTTGGACTCTATCGTTGAGTTTTAGCTTTTTAAAGATACTTGATACATGATTTTTTACTGTTTTTTCGCTTATAAATATTTTTGTTGCTATATCCCTATTATTTAACCCCTCAGCTATTAGGGTCAAAACCTCATATTCTCTTTTTGTTAAGCTATTAATTCTTTCTAAACATATATCTACATCTTCCCCATTAGTACCATTGTTGGCAAGGTTCGTGATTTTAGGCTGTATAAATTCTTTTCCATTTAAAACATCACGGATAGCCTTTATAAAGCAATCTGCACTGGAATCCTTTAATATATATCCATCTGCTCCTAGTTTCATAGTTTCCATTATATATTCTTTATCTTCATGTATTGTAAGCATTATTATTTTAGACTCTATTCCTATATCCTTAAATCTTCTTAAGGCTTCAATTCCATTTACTTTAGGCATATTTATATCAAGTAAAATTATATCTGGTTTTAAGTCTTCAACTTTTACAAATGCTTCTTCTCCATCTCCAGCTTGTCCTACAACTACTATATCTTTTTCTAATTCAAGTATTTGTTTTATTCCTTCCCTAATTAGTCCATGATCATCTACAAGCATAACTCTAATTTTTTTCGATTTCATCTATTCTACCTCCTTATCTAAGGGTATAGATATATTTACTTTTGTTCCATAGTTTAAAGAGGATACTATATTGAAATCACCATTTAATAGTTCAACTCTTTCTTTTATACTAATAATTCCAAAGCCACTAGAAATATTATTATAACCTGGCTTATATTCATCTACATTAAATCCTATTCCATCATCTGATATGGATATATTTAGTTTTCTAAGAGATTTTTCAACAATAACTTGAACTGAAGTAGCTTGAGCATGGTTTCTAATATTGTTCAAAGATTCTTGAATTACCCTAAAAGCAACTATTTGGATTGCCGATTCCAAGCCATTAAATGATCCAATAAACTTAAGATTTATGTTTATTTTAGTTTCTTCTTTAAAAACGTCTATATATCTTTCAAGTGTTGGCACAAGTCCCAAATCATCTAGGGACATTGGTCTTAAATCATAGATTATTTTTCTCACATCTTTTAAAGTATCCTTAACTGTCCCCTTAAGACTTCCAATTTCTTCTTTTGCCCTTTCCCTATCTACATCAAGTAATTTCTCACATAATTCAGCCTTCAATATTACATTGGCTAGGGACTGAGCTGGTCCATCATGCATATCCCTAGATACTCTTAGCCTTTCTTCTTCTTGGGCTTCTATTATTTTTATCCCTAAATTATGTTTTTGTGTTAATTGATCCACGGTTTCACATATATTCCCTGAGTTACCCATTAGATATTCAGTTGCAACTGTTATTTGTTTGTTTATGTTTTCAGCCTTATGATAAAGTTCGTAAGAATTTTTTAATCTAATTTCTAACTCGTCTCTTTTTTCCCTTAAATTTTTTTCTTCTTCCATCTTTAACATCAATATAATTCTTGTTTCATTAGCAAAATTATAGGCTTCCTGTACTTGCTTTTCACTGTATACATCAAAGTTCTTACTTTTATTAGCTAATGCTTCCCTATGCTTTTTATTTAATTTTTCTATTCTATCTACTTCCAGTATTTTGTCTGAAAGGCCCTGCTTTAGTGTACCTAATTCCTCTTCAAGTCTTTTGCACTCATGCCTCGAATAAGTTACTATTTCAAAAATCTCATCCTTACTACTTTTTATGGAGTCTATAGTAGTTTTTAATATTTCGTTTAATGTACTTATGTTTATTTGTTTTTTTCCTTTCATATTCCTAACCTTCTAACTGTATTATTTCCTCTATTTCTTCTAAGGATAAGATCTCTTCTAAGTTTATTATTATTAATAGTCTTTTTTCGTCAATCTTACCTAAGCCTTTTATGTATCTCTTTTGGACTCCACCCATTACGGAAGGTGCTGGGTCTATTAATTTATCATCCAATCTTAATGTTTGAGATGCCTCATCTACTACAAATCCAATTTCTTTTTCTTCTAAAGCTATGACTATAATTCTGGTATCTTTTGTTTTTTCTATTTCTTCTAAGGAAAACCTTTTTCTTAGGTTTATTATAGGTATAACATTCCCTCTGTAATTTATTACCCCTTCAGAAAAAGAAGGTGTATCTGGCAATGAAACAGATTCCTCATATGGAATTATTTCTCTGACATTCATAATGTCAATTCCAAATTCGCCTTTATCAAGATTAAATACAACATATTGTTTTTCAGACACAAGTATTCCTCCTTATTAAAATTTATTTTTACGATAAATTTATTATCAGTATCTGTACAAGCTTAGTATATCAGAATAAAATGGATTTATATATAGTAAATTGTAATTTTAGTACTTTCTTCTAAATAATTAGGGTAAGTTTCCAATGATTTCCAAACTTCAAATATAAAAAAGATGCTTTCAACATATGTTAAATCATGTTGAAAGCATCTAATTTTATTTTTTATAATATAGGGTCCTATTATTTTTGGTATACTATTTTACCTTTTTTAATTACCTTGTCCGTGTGATTTATGCCAAAGTGATATAGGATATATTCTAGGTTTGGTGAATCAAAGATTGCTATATCTCCTTGCTTTCCAACTTCTAGGCTTCCTAGCTTATCTTCTACTTTCAAAGAACAGGCTCCATTTATTGTTACACCTGTTATGATTTCCTCTGGTTTTAATTTCATAATTAAGGCTGCGAAACTCATTATAAGCTGGAGGTTTTCTGTTGGACAGCTTCCTGGGTTGTAGTCTGTAGATAGGGCTATGGGTACTCCTGCCTCTATCATTTTTCTTGCTCTGGCAAATTTATTTTCTTGTAGGTTAAAACTTGTTCCAGGTAGTAGGTTAGCTATTATTCCTTTTTCTGCCATATCCTCTATACCCTTATCTGATGCTGCTATTAAATGATCAGCAGATAAACAAGAAATTTCAGCTGCCAGTTCTGCTCCCCCTAAGGGTTTTATTTCATCTGCATGAATTTTAGGCTCCATTCCATATTTTCTTCCGGCTAATAATATTCTCCTTGATTGATCTATGGTAAATACTCCTTCTTCACAAAACACATCACAGAACCTAGCTAGTTTCTTTTCGCTTACCCTTGGTATCATATCTTCTATTATTATATCTACAAATTCTTCTGGGTTTTCCTTATACTTTTCAGGTATTGCATGGGCCCCCATAAATGTAGATACTATGTCTACTGGATGGTCCTCATCCAATTTTTTTGCAACTTGTAATTGCTTTAGCTCTGTATCAAAATCATCTATTCCATAGCCACTTTTAGCTTCTACTGTTGTTACTCCAAAGCTCAACATTGTATCTAGGCTTTTTTCCGCCTTTTCATATAGTTCTTGGTAGCTAGCTTCTTTAGTTGATTTTACTGTTGAATGTATTCCGCCACCAGCTTCTAATATATCAAGATAGGGAATTCCTTTTAATTTCATGTCTAATTCATTTTCCCTTGATCCTCCATGGACTAAATGTGTATGGGAATCAATTAATCCTGGTGTTACAGTTTTTCCCCTTCCATTAATAATTATGGTTTCATTGTTTGTTTCGATACTTGATGGAAGGTCTCCCTTGCCTACATATATTATTTTATCATCATTTAGGGCTATTATACCATCTTTTATAAGACCTATATCTTCTAGGTCTTTTCCTTTTCTAGGTCTGTTTTCTCCTGCCAAGCTTATTAAATTATCTATGTTTTTTATTATTAATGTAGCTTTCATTTTATCACCTACTCCATCATTCTTCGTTCTAGGATTTGTCCATGATCAAAGTTTTCTACTCTTAAATAATAGTCTGCTACGTCTAGCATGGCTGCCATTGGTAATAGTCCTATTATTTCACTGCCTATTACATTTACTCCATATCTTTTCGCTTCTCTTTCTATAAAATCAAATACTCTAAATATGGGAGTTTTAGTATAGTCTACAAGATTCATACTTATTTGTACTATATCTCTTTCTTTTATTTCTATACCTAATGCTTTACAGTATTTAAACCCCCCGCCACTTGCTCTTACTGATCTTGCTATTTTATTAGCTATGGTCAAATCATTTGTATCTAAGTTTACATTATAGGCTACTAGGGGCATTCTTGCTGCTACTGCTGTAACTCCTGACTTTTTATTTAATTCTACTGGGCCAAAGTCTGGCTTCCATTCTTCTTTTTTCAACTTTTCTTCCATACCTTCATATTGGCCTCGTCTTACATGGGCTAGGTTTTCCCTACTTGGGTCCTTGGCTGATTTCTCATATAAATATACGGATATTCCTAGTTCTTCTCCTAGCCTTTTCCCTAATTCCTTTGATAATTCCACACATTCATCCATGGTCACATCTGATATTGGAATTAGAGGTATAACGTCTGTTGCTCCCATTCTCGGATGTTCTCCCTTATGGGTTGTCATATCTATTAGTTGAGATGCTTTTTTAACTGCATTAAATGCTGCTTCTATTACTTTCTCAGGTTCTCCTATAAATGTAACTACTGTACGATTGTGGTCCTTATCCATGGAATAGTCTAAAAGCTTTACCTCTTCCATTATTCTTATTTCTTCTACTATTTCTTCAATAATTTTTTTATCTCGTCCTTCACTAAAGTTTGGAACACATTGTATTATTCTAGCCATTTATATCCTCCTATTTTTTAAAACTTTCTTCTACTAGTTTTTCTACTAAGTCATCTTTTGCAAGGTGTGGAATAGTTATATGGTCTGTATCTTTGAATTTCTCATTGTATTCTTTGGAAGTTGATATGGAGTTTTCATTTCTTGCCCATGCCCTTCTTGCTACTCCCCCCATTACATCCCAAGGTATTGAAATCTTTAAGATTTCGTCTACTCTTTCGCTTCCATCTAAGACCATTCCAAATCCACCATTTATAGATTTTCCTATTCCTACTCCTCCACCATTGTGTAAGGCAACCAAGCTCATTCCTCTTCCGGCATTTCCCGCGAAACATTGTACTGCCATGTCTGCCATTATATTAGAACCATCTTTTATATTGGCAGTTTCTCTAAATGGGGAATCTGTTCCTCCTGTGTCATGATGGTCTCTTCCTAACATTATCGGCCCTACTTCTCCATTTCTCACCATTTCATTAAATTTTAAGGCTATATCCATTCTACCTAAAGCATCTTGGTAAAGAATCCTAGCTTGGGTTCCTACTACTAGACCATTCTTTTCTGCATCTCTTATCCAAATATAATTGTCCCTGTCTTGTCCCCTTCTATTTGGGTCTATTGCTTCCATGGCTGCTTTATCTGTGGCTACTAAGTCTTCATGTTTCCCACTTAAGCAAACCCATCTAAAGGGTCCATATCCATAGTCAAATAGCATTGGTCCCATTATATCTTCTACATAGGATGGGAATATAAATCCTTCTGACTCATCTACTCCATTTTTAGCTATATCTTTTGCTCCAGCATCATATACTGCTTTCATAAAACTGTTTCCGTAGTCAAAAAAGTAAGTTCCCCTATCTACTAGTTTTTTTATTAATTCATAGTGGTGTACTAAGGATTCATTTACTAACCTAATAAATTCTTCTTTGTCATTTTCTAATAAGCTTGTTCTTTCTTCAAAGCTTACCCCCTGTGGACAATAACCTCCGTCATAGGGTGCGTGACATGATGTTTGGTCTGATAATAATTCTATATGGAAATTATTGTTTACTGCGTATTCTAGTAAGTCTATTATATTACCGTTATAAGCCAGTGAAACTGCTTGTTTTTTGTCCATGGCTTCTTGTGTATATTGGAACAATTCCTCTAAATCATCAAAAGACTTATCTATCCAGCCCTGTTCTAATCTGGTTTCTATTCTTGAATAATCTACTTCAGCTATTATCCCTACTCCATTGGCTATTTTACTAGCTTTACCTTGGGCTCCACTCATGCCTCCCAAGCCTGAGCTTACAAATAGATGTCCTCTTAGGTCTTTATCTTGTGGAATACCTAATTTCATTCTTCCTGCATTTAAGATTGTGTTATAGGTTCCATGAACTATTCCTTGAGGCCCTATATACATCCAGCCTCCTGCTGTCATTTGCCCATAGTTTGCTACTCCCATTGCCTGTGCCTTTATCCAATGTTCTTGATCGTCAAAAGCTCCTATCATTAGGGCATTTGTTATTATTACCCTAGGGCTATTTGGTGTTGATCTGAAAAGACCTACTGGATGACCTGAGGAAACTACTAGTGTTTGTTCATCAGTCAATTCTTCCAAATAACTTTTCAGTAGTGTGTACTGCATCCAATTTTGGCAAACTTGGCCTGTTTCCCCGTAGGTAACTAGTTCATAGGGGTATAGGGCTACATCAAAGTCTAAGTTGTTATCTATCATAACTTGAAATGCTTTTCCTTCTATACACTTTCCTTTGTATTCATCCAATGGTTTGCCTTTGATTTCTTCTTCTGGTCTAAATCTGTAGCCGTAAATTCTTCCACGTGTTAATAATTCATCTAAAAATTCTGGGGCTATTTCTTCGTGCAATTCTTGAGGAATATACCTTAGAGCGTTTTTAAGAGCTATTTCTATTTCCCTTTTACTTAATGTCAACTCTCTTTTTGGTGCTCTCCTTATTCCTTTTTTAAACTTAGGCATAGTCGGTAATTCTCTTATCATTTTGATTTCCATAAAAACTCCTCCTTTAATATAGTTTAATATTTCTTTCTATTTCTTTTATTAATATTCCTTGTTTTACTATATCTTCACACTTGTTTATATCAAGATTCATAATTCTATCTTCTTCTATAAAGGTAATATTATCTCTAATTATATTATAGGCTATGTTTGTTCCTTTTCCTAATTCGTTGTTTTCTCTTAAATCTATGGCCTGACATGCTGCCAAGATTTCCATAGCTAATACTTTTCTTACATTAGCTAATATTTCCCGAGCTTTTCTTCCAGCTATTGTTCCCATAGATACATGGTCTTCTTGATTTGCAGAAGATGGTATAGAATCTACAGAGGCTGGGTGGGCTAATATTTTATTTTCTGATACTAGGGAGGCAGCTGAGTATTGAACTATCATAAATCCTGAGTTTAGTCCTCCTTCTTTAACTAGGAATGCTGGTAAACCATTACTTAAAGCAGGATTTACTAGTCTTTCGAGTCGCCTTTCAGATAGGTTTGCTAATTCACATAGTCCAATGCCTAAAAAGTCAAAGCTTAGGGCCATTGGTTGACCATGGAAGTTTCCTCCTGAAATTACATCTCCCTCCTCAGGGAAGATTATTGGATTGTCTGTTGCTGCATTCATTTCTATTTCAACTTTTTCCTTTACATATTTAAAGCAGTCTTTACTAGCCCCCTGTACTTGTGGGGTACATCTTAGGGAATATGCATCCTGTACTCTTTTTTCTCCTTGTCTAGTGGTCATTTTACTGTTTTCTAATAGTTTTAATAGGTTGCTTCCAGCATTTATTTGTCCTTCATGACCTCTTACCTTTTGCACTCTAGGATCAAAGGCATCTGTTATTCCGTTAAGCGCTTCTATGGTTAGGGCTGCTGCTATATCTGCTGTTTTACTAAGATTTATGGCATCATATATTGTATGAGCTCCTACTGAAGTCATTACCTGAGTACCGTTTATAAGGGCTAAACCTTCCTTGGCTACTAATTCTACAGTTTCAATTCCAGCCTTGTCCATGGCCTCTTTTCCTGGCATTCTTTTACCTTTATATATGGCTTCTCCTTCGCCTAACATGACTAAGACCATATGTGCTAGGGGTGCTAAGTCCCCACTGGCTCCTAAGGAACCTTTCTCCGGTATTATTGGATGGACTCCTTCATTTAACATATGAATTAATATGTCTAAGGTGGATAATCTTATGCCTGAGTATCCTTTGGCCAGGGCATTTGCCCTAAGAAGCAATATTCCCCTAACTATTTCTTCATCTAATGGATTTCCTACTCCACATGCATGACTTATTATAAGGTTTCTTTGTAATGTTTTTGTTTGTTCTCCAGTGATTCCAACATCAGAAAATTTACCAAAGCCTGTAGTTATTCCATATACAACCTGGTTTTCTTCTACAAATTTGTCTACTAATTTTCTTGATCTTTCTACTCCTTTTATTGCCTCTTTGGATATTTCCACCTGGGCATTTTCTCTAGTGACTTTCATGAAGTCCTCTAAGTTTAAGTCATTGCCATTAATAATTACTTTCTTCATCTAAATCCCCCCATAAAATATTTTATCCATCTATTCTAATACTTAGTTAAAGTGCATAAAAAAAAGCCAGGGAATTTATTTTTCCCCAGCTTTTAGTATTCGTTTTTATTTTAAATATAGGTGAACTTTTCAATATAATCTCCCCTATTTATAAAATCATTTCATTGCTTATTATACCATAGGTAATAAAATAATACCAAATTTTATATTATAATATGGCCGCAAACACATTTGCATAACATTTGGATAGATTGTAGCTATTAAAGTCAAATTCTTTTGTTTTTAATGGGGCTGATAAATAGATTATCCCTTTTAGTTCTTCCTCTTTTATTAAAGGATGGACTATCAGAGATTCCCAATTTGGTAGTCCCGATAGTGAATCTGTGTCATCTAAATTATCCCAGTCTATTAAAAATTCTCCCTTTCTCTCTTTTGTAACTCTATCTATTACTTTTTTGTTTAATAGTGGTGTTTCCACCCAGTCGTCATTAAATCTAATTCTAGTATAGTAATCAGTTTTATCCCCGTCTATAACCATTAAAGTTGCATGTTCTGCCTCTACAACATCTAACAATCTTCCTAGGAACTCAAAGGATTTGTATTTTAAATCTTTACTTTCCTTTATTAAGTCAATAATATCTATAACAGCTAATATATTTCTATTATCACTTTCAGTACTTCCAGTTAAGATACCTGCCAATTTATCTGCCCTATTGGAGGAATTTGTCATTGAGTAATCCCAGAAACACACCTTATTTCTCCCCGTTTCCTTTGCTGTGTATAGAGCCTGATCTGCTTTTTCCATTAACTCTTCTTTAAATTGGCTATGAAGAGGAAACATAGAAACCCCTATACTTATGGAAATAGGATTGTTGACACCTTTTACTTTTAAAGAATATATGGCTAAGCGTATTTTTTCAGCTATGGACCTAGCTTCTTTTTCTCCTACATCCTTAACTAATATAGTAAATTCTTCTCCACCATATCTAGCTACTATGTCAGTACTTCTAACCATGCTTTTCAATATTGCCCCTATTTCTTGGAGAACCTCATCCCCTTTTCTATGTCCATGGGTATCATTTACATTTTTAAATCTATCAATATCCAGCATAAGAATAGAAAAGCTGCCTTCATTTATTTTTGTATTGTTTATTAGTTCTTTAAAGGCTATATCAAGATATTTTCTAGTATAGGCACCTGTCAATCTGTCTGTAGTGGCTTCTACCCTAAGCCTATTGTTTTCTAAATTAATATGGACCAAGTAGGTTAATTTAGATATAGACATAAGTTTTTCATGATTAAATCTATTAAACACCCTGTCTGTTTCCATATATATATATCCAATATTAGATTTTTCACTTTGATTTTTTCTTCTATTGTCTAAATATATTGCACCTTGATTTCTTACCAATATGGGTAGACAAATTATTCCTCTTATATTCTCTGATAAAAACTCTCTATACTCCTGGTTTGCCAGATTTGACATATCATTGTTTATAATGAGCCCATCTTCAGTTCTATCAGATAGTTTAAGTATGTTTTCATTTATATCATAGTTATCTCTACCATCTAGGGATGCTATTATCTTATATTTCTGTGTAAACTCATCAAGTTTTACTATATAGCCTATGTTGGCAAGTGATTCCTTAGATATATATTTTAATATTAATTCAAGATTATATTTATAATCATCTGTAAGCTTAGATATTAATTCTTCTATGTTCTTAATATTTAAGGCCTCTCCATAGGAATCCAGTTGGGTTAATTTAGAAAACTCTTCATTACCTAAAACATCGACTATAGGAGTTATGTCAAAGTAGTCATTTAACTGACTTTCATTTATATTTTTCAAATTTTTATATTCTAAGACTTCACCATAAGTCTTGCTTATGGCGCGTACAAGGTTAGCCTTTATAAAATCTGTCTGCCTACTTTTTACAAAGCTCATTCTTAAGCTTAGATCAGGTATCTTTAGCATGTCTCTATAGATAATGTCTAAAGATTCTATAAGGTATTTTATGGAGTCTCTATGATTGTTCTTAAGAATAAACTTAGAAGCCACAGCAAAATTGATTAAGAGATTTATAGGATACCTGTAATTATCCCCTAGGTCTTCCTCTATGGATATTAGTCTATTTACTCCATCTTCCATAGGATTAAGACAAGAAATGATACTATCTCTAACTGTGTTCAAAAATTCAGATGGTAATTTTGATTTCATCTTTTTATCTTCTTCTAATATTTCAAAAGTAAATTCTACCTCTCTTTGAAACATACTTACTGTTGCAAGAACTAAAAATGCTTCCCTACTATCTTGCAAGTATTCAGAACCCTTGTACTTATTAAGTATATTGGTTATTTCATCCTTATTGAAAATTTTATCTTTTATGATTCTTATATATAAAAGCCTGTACTGGGACTTTAAATACTCCTTCTCATTTCTGTCTCTGTGAATATCTTCCAAAATAATACAATGTTCTTTTGCACTATCCCATTTACCTAAAAAAAGGTAAAAATGAACCAAGAAATCATGATAGTCTGTTACTGACTCTATGTTTGTAATACTTCCAGATTTGAAAATTTCTTTTACATAAAGATATTTTTCATAGGCCTTATCAATTTTACCTGTAAATAAATATATTTTCCCTAGGTTTACATAACAAACAAACAATCCATTTGAATCTTGTAATTCAGTAGAAACTTGCCTGGATTCCAATATATAATCAAGGGCTTTATCATATTCGTAATCCATTATGGAAGTATTTGATAAGTTTTGCAAAAAGATTGCTTGAACTTCTTTGACTTCATATTTACTTGCAATCTCTAAGCCTTTTTTATAATATTTTTTGGCTTTTACAGTGTTCCCATAATAGGCCATGTAGATATTTCCTATATTGTTTATTCCCCTTACAGTGTCTATAGAATTACCAACCTTGTTATAAAAGTCGATACTTTTCTGGAAATAACTTATTGCATTTTTAATATCTCCAATAAGAAACTTCACCACCCCTAATCTATTGTAAAGGATTCCCATGTGATCATCTATTTCATTTTCTTCAGATATTTTTATACTCTTTATCAATTGGTTTTCAGCTTTTTTAAAATTTCCCTTTTGTATATTGTACCTAGCTTTTAAGGATAGGCTAACAATATCTCCCTCTATGATATTGTTTTCCTTGGATATCTTCTCTATTTCACTTATCTGTTCATTGTATAAATCTGATTGGTTTTTTATATTATAAATATTTGCAAAAATGGTCTTAGCTTTGATCAAATGATTGGAATTATTTAACTTTCTACTTAGTTTTTCATATTCTAATAAATGAGGGTCTGTATCTTCTAACTTACCTTTTATAAAATACTTCTTGGTTAAGTCTCCTAATATTTCTAATTTTACTATGTTATCTTTTTCTTTAGCTATTGTATATGCTTTTTCCAGTAAATATATCCCTTGATAGCCATATTCATTGTCAAGGCTTTCAATTTTTTCTAATACAATATCTAGTGCTCTTTCAGATTGTTGTGATTTCATTAGGTGGTATATCAATTCCTCAAAAATAAAATCTAAATTTTCTCCCTTAAGTTCCAAGATTGTCTCTGCAGCAGTTTTATGGAGATCTATCTTTTCTTCCTCGGATAATTCAAAATAAATTAAACTTTTAATTTCTACATTACTTATGCTGTAACTGTATCCCCAATCAACTAAATTTTCATCAATTAATTTCAATCGTATTAATTTCTCCAATTGAATTTCCAGTTCATTAACTTCCATGTCTAACATTTTCAATAATATATTTTTATGTAAAAAGTCATCAAATATAGACATTAGCTTGAATATTTCGTAATAATTTTCTTTGATTACACTTAATTGTTTTAACATAGTTTCATTTATGTTGGTGGGTATATGAAGGTTTGAATAATCATCTACTGTTATGTGCCAATTGCCCCTTGGGTTCATGTAAAGTTGTCCAATATTATATAAATGTTTTATCAAAGATTCTATATGTCTTGGGTTTCCTTGGGTTTCTTTAAAAAGTGTTGATGAAAAGTTTATAGGTACTCTTCCCATACCTAGTATATCCCTTATTATTTCACCTATTTCATTTAAATCTAATGAATGAACTTTCATATCCATTAAACTTGAATCACTTAACAAGCTTTTTATTGCATTTACCAGATTAGGGTTTTCTCCCATTTTATCTTCATAAGCAAATATAAAGAATATATTAGAACTGCCTAGGTTGTTCAATAGATAATTTAAAAGCTCCAAGAAATTTGGATTACAATTTTGTAAATCATCCACTATTATGTATATTATTCTACCCTTTGAAAGTTCTTTAAAATAATTTGAAATCCTATTGTATATTCTATATTTTTCTGTTTTTAAAGAAAGGTCTAATTCATTGTTTTCTCCTACATATAAGCTTAATTCGGGAAGTATTTTTGAGAGTTCATCCCTATATTTATCAATTAAATCACTAGGCGTATCTTTTATAGATTGTTTTAATAAGTTAGACATGTCTAATAGGTCATTATACTTATTCTCTTTTATACTAATAGAATACACATCTCGACCTTTCATTTCTAGTTTGTAAGATAACTCTCCTAGAAGTTTGGATTTACCTATACCCGAATCCCCTCTAACTATTATTCCCTTGTAATTATTTACTCCATTGTATATGTTTTTATCGATTTCCATCATTTGTGAAATTTCTTTATCTCTGCCTACGGCTCTATTATGGAAAAAAAGCTTGTCCCTGTATTTAATCAAGTCATAGGTAAAGTCTAGTTCAAACCCCATTATTATTCTATCTAAGATATCGATTGAATTAAGGCTAGATTTTTCATAGTCTTTTTTGATTAATTCTTTACTTATATTTAATAATATTTTTCCCTCTTCCTGGGATAATGATTCTTCATCTAAAAACAAGTAATTGATTAAAGTTCCTAGGGAATAGTAGTCCATAGTTTTATGCTCTCTTACATTATCCATTGTAAATTCAGTTGATATAAACTCTTTTTCAAAGTCTGTATATCTAGAGTTTTCTACCTTTTCCGCTATTGTACTCAAGCTTTGCAATTTAACTTTATTTTTCTCATAAATAAACATTTGACTAGGGTTTAAAAATTTATATGTTATCCCTTTAAAATGTAAAAAATCTAAGGCAAGTATAATTTGAGCCAATATTTCTAATTTATCTTTTAATTTTAGATCTTTCTTTACATATTCTAGGGTAGGGCTGTCTGTATATTCTGATATTGAATAATATAGTAGCATATTGGTGTTTTTTGTGTCTATGGTCCTTACTATACTAAACTTTTCACTTTTTAAAATGTTTTCATGCCTGATATTTGCAAATTTGATAAATTCATCAATAAGGTATTCTATTAGGTCACTTTGAATGTCATAATGATAAAGTTTCATAAAATAGCTTTTATCATTACCCCATAAATCAGTTACTTTGTAAGATTCAAAATAAACATTACTATCAATCATATTTTCAATTTTATATCTATTGTCTATGATTTTCATATTAAATCCCTCTTTTATTTACTATTTATTCATCATTCATTGCTTGATATAAGTTCTTTAAACTCATATTTAAATTATACTTATCTTCTTTACCAAAATCAATCAATTTTAATGATAGGAATTCTCTTCTTTCTATTAAAACTTTTTCTAATATATCATGCCCCTTAGCTAATACCTCAACCTTAACAACTCTTTTATCTTTGTCATCTCTTTTTCTAACCACCAAGTCTGTTTTCTCCATTCTATCAACTAAGTCTGTTATAGTACTACTTGCTAAGGCCATCCTCCTGCTTAGTTCTCCTATGGTCATGGTTTCATTGTGTATAAGGATCTGCAATGCTGTAAATTGGGGTACAGTTATATCGTAATCAGATAATATTTCTCTACCCTTTTTCCTAATAATATAGTCTACTCTTCTTAAGTATTTTTCTATATTTTCAACATCTTCACATATAATTTTACCCATATCTGATCTCCTTTACTTTTCATTTACAAATATTTTAAATGCCTTAGGTAGAACTTTAAAATTCGATGGCAAGTCTCCTCCATACTCTCCATCAATATCTATAGATACATCTTCATTAGAGCTTATTTTGATATCCTTAGATTTAAAATAAACTACCTTATCATGATTTATATGGTCTCCATTAAATATATTAAAGAATATATTAGCTAATTCTTGAACATCTGCCTTTCTAATAACAACTACATCTAGAAATCCATCTAGTACATCGGCTTTAGGTGCTAATTTTTTAAAGCCTCCTATGGATGAACTATTTGACACTAAGAAAAGAAGTATTTCTTCCTCATTAGTATATTCTTTACTTTCAATTTTTATATTAATGGGTTTTAAGTTTTGTGTGACTAATTCTTTTACGCCTTCCATATAGTAGGCCATTCTTCCTAGAACCATTTTTGCCTCTGGTAATACTGAATATCCAACATTTGTTAATAAACCACCAGCTGCAACATTTACAAAATAGTTATCATTTAGGCTTCCTAAGTCTACATCTATTGTATTGCCTGACCTTATCATATCATAAAAATCATTTATATTTTTTGGTATTTCCATATAATTTGCAAAATCATTTACTGTGCCTGAGGATAAAATGGCTACGGGTATTTTATTTTCGCTGGAGATTATTCCCTTTGCCACTTCATTTACAGTACCATCTCCTCCACTGGCTATTATGATATCCCAGTCCTCTTTACAAGTTTTTATGGTTTCTAACATTGCATCATCTTTTTTCTTGGTCATATATTTTTGAATTATATATCCATCATCTAATAACAATTTAACTAATCTATCTAGTCTTTTTTCTGTGTTTTGTCTTCCAGATGAAGGATTATGAATTAGCTTTATTTTTTTCATTTAATCTTACTCCTTATAGTTAATAAAATGTAGAGCCTGACTAATTTTTCACATATACATGTATGTCTATTATACCATATATAGTATGGTAATTTGTTGAATTTACGTAATATTTATTAATATATTAAATAAAATAGAACCCGTAAATAGGGTTCTATTTCCTTTTTAACATATTTTTTATTGTATCTATGGTTTCAATAATAATTTTTATATAATCATTGATGTTTTTTACATTGTATTTCAAAGCATATGCAGTATCAGCTACACTATCGGTAACTATATCGGCAGCTTCCAATGCTTTATTTGCTGTTTCCTCAACTGAATCTGTAATAGACCCTACTTTTGTAGAGATATTACTTACATTTTTCATAACATTATTGATTTCCGGAGTCATGGTTTCTAATACTGTGTCAGCGTTTTTAGATATGGAATTAATGTTTGAACTTATTTCTGGCACTTGCTTTATTGTATCGTTAATATTCTTTTCATTTTCCTTAACTATCTTCACTACTTCTGTTGTTAGCTTGGCTAAGTTTTTCAGTACAACAATTAAGTAACCTAATGCCCCTATACCCACTATATAAAGTAATATTTTAAATAAATCATTTATAGTAAGGGAAACATCCATTTATATGACCCCCTTATTATTTGTTGTTTTCTTCTATTGTATTTTCAGTTTCTTCAATCTCTTCTAATTTGTCCTTGGCTTCTTCTATTGTCTCTTCTATTTCGCCAAGTCCTTCTATTGTCTTGTCTATTGCAGTATCCTTCATTGCATCCTTCTTTTCCATTAAGTCTTCGTAAACATGTTTCATTTCTTCTTTTACTTTTACCTGTAGAACCTTAGCCTCTTCTACTTTTTCATTTACTGTTTCCTTTACATTTTCTGCTACTTCTTTAGATTTTTCTGCAATGTCTTTTCTAGTTTCTTCTCCTGCCTTAGGTGCAAAAAGTATTCCTGCCAAGGCTCCAATGCTAGTACCTATTATTGTCCCTAATGCTACTTTTTTTACATCTTCCTTCATTTGCTTTCTTTCATGTTCTCTTCTTTTGTCTTCAAAATATTTCATTACCATTTTAATCTCCCCTTTTGCATCTTATTTTTTTTGTTATTAATTGCCATACAATAGTTTTACCCTAGTTTATTTAATATAATCATATTTGTTTATATCTTTGAAAACTTATATTTATTAAGGGCTTAATATTTATCTTCTAATATCTTTAGTAATGTACTAGCTTGGTAGCCACACTGCTCTGCAAACTCCTTAAATAAGTCTGCAGCCTCCATATCATTTATTCTTTTTGAGTAGACTTCGTAATCCCTAATCATGCCCTGTGAATCTAATATCATCTTTTTAATTATTTCTTCTGTGCTTAGTTCCAAATCAAAAACCTCCTTATATATTTAAAATTTACTTTATATCTTTTATGATTTTTCCCTAATAAACGAATATTATACTTTAATTATTCTCAAAATGTATTATAATGATAAGAAGAAGTATTTTGGGTATCGAAATAATATTATATATTTATAAGAGGAGCTGATATGAAAATGAAATCTTTTCTAACTTTGAAAGATTTTTTTAAGGAACACAAGTGGAGCTATGCCATTGGCATTGCCTGGCTTTTATTAATTGATTTGGTTCAATTGACCATTCCCTTAATAATTAGGGCTTTAACTGATGCCTTCGTGAATAACACCATTACTAGTGAGGGTATTATTAAATATGCATCCCTGATTGTAATTACTGGACTCATTACTGCTGTAGGTAGATATTTTTGGAGAATGAACATTATTGGAACTTCTCGTAAGCTTGAGTATTATTTGAGAAAGAAAATATTTGATCATTTGTTAACCCTATCACCTAATTATTTCAACACTCATAAAACTGGTGATTTAATGGCCCATGCTACAAATGATATTAATGCAGTTAGAATGGCTGCGGGACCCGGTACTGTAATGATTGTAGATTCTACTATAATGATGGTACTTTCTTTAATTATGATGGTTAGAACTACAAGTATTAGATTTGCTGCTGTAACACTTTTCGTTTTACCCTTTGTGATTATATTTGTTACTATTTTCGGTAGGATTATACATAAAAAGTTTAGAATTGTTCAAGGAGCTTATTCAAACCTTACTGACACTATTCAGGAAAGTTTTTCTGGAATTAGGGTAATTAAATCTTTTGTCCAAGAGGATTTAGAGTTTGAGAATTTCACCAAGGTAAATCAGGATAATTTAGAAAAGAACTTGGATTTAGTTAAAACTTCTGGGTTATTTCGACCCTTTATACAGTTTATTTCTTCCATTAGTTTTCTTTTAGTTATTTTATATGGTGGAAGGGAAGTTATTTTAAATCGAATTTCATTAGGTGATTTTATTGCCTTCAATTCTTATTTAGGACTTATTGTTTGGCCTATGATGGCTTTAGGCCAAGTAATTAATGTTTTACAAAGAGGGGCTGCTTCCCTTGATAGAATTAACAACATATTAGATGAGGAAGCAGAAATTATCAATATTGATAACCCAATTGTATTAACTGAACCATCTGGCAAAATAGAATTCAACAATGTAAGTTTTAAATATAAAAATACTGATAAATATGCAATTAAAGATATTAACTTTACAATAGAAAGTGGTAAGTCTTTAGCCTTAGTTGGAAGAACTAGTAGTGGTAAATCTACCATAGTTAACCTAATTTTACGCCTATATGATATTGAAGAGGGAGAAATTAAATTTGACAATATAAATATTAAGAATTTATCCTTAGAAAGTCTAAGAGGAAATATTGGTTATGTACCTCAAGACAACTTTTTGTTTTCAACTAGCTTAGAAGAAAATATTGCCTTCTCCTTTGACGGCAATTTTCATAAGGATGACGTTATAGATGCTTCTAAAATGGCCCAAGTATATGACAATATAATAGAATTTCCTAAGGGTTTCGATACTGTCCTAGGCGAACGTGGTGTTACCCTATCTGGTGGTCAACAACAAAGAACTTCTATTGCCCGAGCTTTAATAAAAAATCCAGCTCTACTAATCTTAGATGATAGCTTATCTAGTGTAGATACTGAAACAGAGGAAAAAATATTAAACAATCTAGATAAAAGACTAAAAATAAAGACCACCATAATAATTAGTCATAGAATATCAACCATAAAAGATTGTGATGAAATTCTCTTCTTAGAAGATGGTGAAATTGTAGAGCGGGGAACTCATGAAGAACTTTTAGCCTTAAATGGATTATATACAGATTTGAATGAGAAACAATTATTAGAAGAGAAAATAGTGAATTATTAAGGAGGGGTAATTGTGAGTAAAGATTTAAAAAAAGAAGATAGTGTTATGGGAAATGCTTACGATGCTAAACTTATGAAAAGACTTTTATCATACGCAAAACCATATTGGCGCTATCTATTATTAGCTATAGTTTTAATGGTCATAGTCACAGGCTTAGAGCTTGCGCGGCCTTACTTGTTAAAAGTTGCAATAGATGATTATATTACTGGATATGGAGATCCTATGTATGAACTTGAAATAGATAGTCCCTATGAGGGAGTAATATATAATGGAAAAAAATATTCTAGGATTAAGAGTCTTAGTAAGGAAGAAAATAAAAAGCTCTCTTCCCATCCTATTTATGATATTGTTAAAAATAATAAAAATTATTATATTGGAAGTTTTGATGGTAAAGATAGCTCTTTTAAAGCAAGTGAAAAATATTTCTTTGGAAAAACAATTGTAGTTAATGGGGAAGAAAAGAAAATTGATGAAAAAGAAGCTAAAGAAATTTATGAATATTTATTAGAAAATAATTATGTTAATGATAGTGATGAAATTAGTGATGAATATAGAGAAGCAGTTAATAGTGGAAACCTTCAACCAATGTCTGAAAGTTTAAAACCATTAAAAGATGGTACTCATATACTTATTGAGATAGGGCATAGGACCCTATTAAGTCAAGAGGATTATGATAGTTTTAGAGAGCAAGATATTAATGGTATCTATAAAATATCTTTTTATTTTTTTATAGCTATTTTATTTGCTTTCCTATTTAACTATGGTCAGGTTCTTATACTTAACTACACTTCTCAAAGAATAATATTTAATTTACGAGAAGAAATGTTTTCTCATGTACAATCCTTGTCAATTTCTTACTTTGACAAAAACCCTATTGGAAGATTAGTTACTAGGGTCGCTAATGATACAGAGACCTTAAAGGAATTGTATACTGAGGTTTTAGTTAATCTTTTTAAAGACATTTTTATGATCATAGGAATAGTTTTTATAATGGTAAGAATGAACTTGAAATTAGCTATAATTTCCTTTCTATTTACGCCTTTAGTCTTTATTGCAGCAATAATATTTAGAAATAAGGTTAGGGTTGTTTATAGACTAGCTAGGGCTCAAATAGCAAAGATAAATTCTAAATTAAATGAAAATATAACCGGCATGAGAACAATACAAATATTTGAGAAACAAGACAAAATATCTGAACAATTTGATGAAGCAAATAGTGACTATTTAGCAACTACAAAAAGACAAATTAAACTATTTGCTATATTTAGACCCTCCATTGAGGTTATAAGCTCCTTAGGTATTGCCACTATAATTTATTATGGTAGTGGCCAAACTATTTCAGGCATTATTGAATTTGGGGTATTATATGCTTTTATTGAATACTTACAAAAGTTTTTCCGACCAATTATAGACTTAACTGAAAAATATAATGTAATGCAATCTGCCATGGCTTCAAGTGAAAGAATCTTTGGTGTTTTAGATACGGATTCTTTTATTGAAAATAATGATAAAACTGTTACAATAGATAATATGAAAGGTAAAATTGAATTTAAAAATGTATGGTTTGCTTATGTTGAAGATGATTGGGTTTTAAGGGATATAAGTTTTACTATCTATCCCGGTGAGGCCATTGCCTTTGTAGGAGCTACTGGTGCTGGTAAGTCATCCATTATAAACCTTATAACAAGGTTTTATGATATTCAAAAAGGCGAAATTTTAATTGATGGAGTCAATATAAAGAAATATGATAAATTTGAACTAAGACGGCAAATAGGCGTAGTCTTGCAGGATGTATTCTTGTTTACTGGTAGTATTGAACAAAACATTAGATTAAATAACAAGGATATATCGGATGAAAGGGTTGTTGAGGTTTCACAATATGTCAATGCGGATCATTTTATCAATAAATTGCCTAAGAAATATAAGGAGCCTGTTATGGAAAGAGGTTCAACCTTATCTTCTGGGGAGAGGCAGCTTTTAGCTTTTGCTAGAACCCTAGCTTATGACCCTCGTATATTGATATTGGATGAGGCTACTTCAAGTATTGATACTGAAACTGAAATCCTTATACAAGATGCATTGGCTAAATTGATAAAAGGAAGGACTACTATTGCAGTAGCACATAGACTTTCCACCATACAGCATGCAGATAAAATTATTGTACTTCATAAGGGTAAAATTAGAGAAATGGGAAATCATCAGGAATTATTATCTGAAGAAGGTATGTACTTTGATCTTTATAAGCTTCAATACAAAGGTTCCTTTCAGGCTTAATATATAAAAATAATACTATTAAATTTAGGAGTGTTGCTTGTGTACGATTCGCATATTCATAGTGAATATTCTATGGATTCTAATTCGTCTATGGAGGATATGGTAAAGTCGGCTATTAATAAAAATTTAAAATCTATTTGTTTTACTGATCATGTAGACTTTGAGTCAGGTCTTCAAAAGATTGACTTTGTTTTTAGAAGTCAAGACTATTTTAAAAATATAAACAAGGTGAAATATAAGTATAAGAAATATATAGAAATCTTGGCTGGGGTAGAAATAGGTATGCAGAGTCATTTGTTCCAAAGATATGATGATTTCTTAGAAAATATTCCCTTTGATTTTGTTATTATGTCTGTACATGGAGTAGGTGGAAAGGATCTTTATTTAGATAATTTTACCCAAGGAATGGATCCTATTGATGCCTTAAAAGAATATTATAATGAAATCCTTGCTTGTGTTAAGGGCTTTGATAATTTTGATGCACTAGGTCATATTGATTGCATCGACAGATATTTTCAAGATTATTCTCTTATTCCTAAATTTGAGGATTATGGATCCCTTTTGGAAGATATATTAAGTGTCTTAATAGAAAAGGGTAAAGGTATAGAAATAAATACAAGTGGCTTAAGATATGGATTAGACTATTTTCATCCCAAAATAGAAATACTAAGTTTATATAAAAAACTAGGTGGGGAAATTATTACTTTTGGAAGTGATGCTCATTCCCCTCCTGATATCGGATATGAATATAGAGCTGGTGAAAAGTTGCTGAAAGAATTAGGTTTTAAATATATACATATATTTAAGGACAGAAAGAAGTTTCCAATAAATATATTATAGAATAAAAAATCACTCCATAATTGCTATGGAGTGATTTTTTATTCCCACAATGCCGTTGATCCATTTAATTCATACCCACCTTATATAAAGGGGGGTTTCCTGTTAACATCTTCTATCGTCCCCTCGAAAGGGCTTGATATCCAATGCTAAACGCAGATTCCCATATGATTCGTGTCGGTTGAATTATATAGAGCATCGCACATCGCAGAAATCTTTTGTAAGTCTATTATAACCTTTAATCTGGTTTTTTTCAAGTGGATATTAAAGTTAAAAATGTTAATCTTTAATTTGATTGAAAAATAAGCTGGTTTATTTCTTCTTCTTCCAAAACTTCTTTTTCTATTAGTTTGTCAGCTAAGATTTTTAAAAGCTTTTCATTTTTTACGATTATATCTATAGTATCTTCATATAGTTCGCTTAATATTTCTTTTCCCCTTGTTAAAATTTTACTTCCTACATCTATATTTTTTTGAGCTAATAGGTTGTAGCTAAGAAGTCCTACGCTTTCATCCATTCCAAATACTCCTAGTACAGAAAGTACCATATCTGTTGCTTTTTCCAAGTCTGAAGAAGCACCTGTGGTTATATTATCTTTACCAAAGATTATTTCTTCTGCCGCTCTTCCGCCTAGGGATATCATTATATTATTTATTAAATCTCTTTTAGTTTGATACATCTTATCTGGGGGAATATTCATACTAAAGCCACCCATACCTTTTGTACTTGGTATTATACTGACCTTGGTTACTCTTCCTTTTCCTATTAATTTTGCTACTAGGGCATGTCCAGCTTCATGGTAAGCAGTTATTTTCTTGTCCATTAAGCTAATAGATGACCTATCCTGCTTCTCTTCCCCTACTAATATTGAATAATAAGCTTTATTTATATGATCCATTGTTATTTTATTTGATTTTTCCTTAACAGCCGTTATAGCAGATTCATTTAATAGGTTTTCCAATTTAGAACCACTGAAATATACTGTTTCTAAGGCTAGCTTATCAAAGTCTACGTTTTTATCCATTGGCTTGTTTTTACTGTGTAGTTTTAATATTTTATATCTTGCTCTTACATCTGGTAGGGAAACTTCTACTTGTCTGTCAAACCTACCAGGTCTAAGTAGGGCCTCATCTAATATATCTGCCCTATTAGTGGCTGCTACAACAATAATTCCCTCATTGTCATTGAAACCAGACATTTCTGTTAAAAGAGCATTTAGTGTTCTATCTCCCTCTTCACTTCCTGAAGGACTGGCACCAGATTTTCTTTTCTTTCCTATACTGTCTATTTCATCTATAAATATAACTGATTTTCCCGCTTCTTTTGCATTTTTAAATAACTCCCTTATACGACTTGCACCAAGTCCTGCATAGACCTGGACAAAGTCCGAACCGGATACAGCATAAAATGGTACTTCAGCTTCTCCAGCCATTGCTTTGGCCAATAGGGTTTTACCCGTTCCAGGTTCTCCGTATAGGAGGACCCCTCTTGGCAATCTAGCTCCATAATTGTTATAGATTTCTGGATTTTTTATAAAGTCTACCATTTCCATTAAAGATGCTTTTGCCTCTTCATTTCCTGCAACATCAGAAAATCCGATTTTTTTATTGGAATTATCAAGTGTATCAATATTAGACATACTGGACATTTCCTTTTCTGCCTGTTTTGATACATTTTTATTTAAATAAAATATGGCAATGCCAATAATAGCGACAAATAGGATTATAGGAGCCATCTGAGACTTAGCACTACTTTCTTCTTTTACAACAATATCATGTAGGAGTAATTTCTCCTTAAAATTTTCTGTTCGAGGATTGTCTGTTATAAACTTTTGTCCATCTTCTAATGTCACCTTTATTTTTCCACCACTAGATAATTCGACTTCCTCTACCAAACCCTTTTCCATATGGGTTATAAATAGGGGGTAAGCCATTTCTTCTAGTTCATATTTAGATTTCATATAATAAGTAAATAGAGCTAAAATAGTTATCAATGCCAGGATGATTAGTCCTACTTTACTCTTTTTATTTAATGTCATAGGTGCCTCCTTTGGTTTACATAATATATGAAGTATAACATCTGAGGCACCTAATGTCTATTTCTAAGATTTGTAAATTTACCAGGTTTTTACCTTATTACTTTCTATCTTTCCCTAATGCTTCCACTATTTTATCTAATTTTTTATTCTGTTCTTCTGATAGTTCAGGCCTTATACTATTAAGCTTTTCAACTATAGCTTCATATTGTTGATCACTAATATCCTCTTCCATTTCCTGATTTAATCTTATGATTTCTACAAATATATCATCTTCTGATTTGTCTTTGTAATCCCCTGATATATTTTCTAAGATTAAAACATCTTCTTCATCAGGCACATATTCGTTTACACTGTCAATATTATTGATAATATTTTTCATATCTAATTTTTTCACTTACTACCCCTCCTTTTTCTATATGATAATTTATGATTTAGAAAAAGGATATATTACTAAATTGTATAGGTAGAATTTATTTATCTTGCATAGAATAAACTATAAACACTAATTTTGGGGGGATAGACATGGATAGTAATTTATTGTTATTTATTTTTTTAACTTTCAATGGTAATAAGGATTTACAGAATCCTTTAATGGATTTTGTATCATCTTTGGATATTAAAGCAGGTGACACTGAAGAAAAGATAAGGACTTTAAGAAAAATAATGACTTGTTTGCCTGAAAAATACTTAGGATTAATAAATCGTTCAATATTGTATACGGAAGAGATTGTTAGGATTTATGAATTAGGAAATTCTTTTAAAGATAATAGTTATGATTATGTCACTACTTCTAATAAGGTTAGGGACAATAGGGAAAAGATAAGTAAAGTCTTACAAAGCCTTCAAAATGAGTCCCCTGATATTTATGATGATAAATTAGGGGTTTTTATGGATTTACTAATGAATATGGATAATTATAGAAAGATGTTTGATTTGTTTGTATCTATTGCTAAGTATCCTGATAATATAAAGGATCCTCCTGATAGTACAAAGGGCCCTTCTAGTTTGATAAATCCTATCCCTAGTTTTATGGAGGATGAGAGGTAAGGCAAGGGGGGCTAGTTAGCCCCTAGTCTAATTGTTTTATAAGTTTCTTCATATCTTCAGGTAGGTCTGAGATAAGTTCTATTGGCTCATTTGTCCTAGGAGTTTTTATTTTTAAGTAGTAGGAATGTAAGGCCTGCCTATTGATATGAGGGGATTCTTCATCATAAAGGGTGTCTCCTATTATGGGATGACCTATATGTGATAAATGGACTCTTATTTGATGGGTTCTACCTGTAAAAATTTGTAGGTCTAGGAGGCTTCCTTTTTTATACCTATCTATCACTGTGTATTTGGTCAAGGAATCTTGCCCACTTTTATTTATTGTATATTTTACATCCCCTTGTTTTTTTCCTAAAGGAAAATCCATATAGTCTTCATCTTTTTCAACTAGACCTTTTACTAAAGCTTTGTAACGCTTTTCTACCCTATTATTTTCAAATTGTAGGGACATTTGTTGGTGGGCATAAGGGTTTTTAGCTACAATTAAAATTCCACTTGTATTCATATCTAGCCTATTTACAAACCTGATTTTTTTCTTTATATTGTTTTCTTTAAAATAATATGATATTCCATTGGATAAAGTTTTTTCACCATGGGATTTGGTGGGATGGACCACCACATAGGGTTGTTTGTTAAGGATTAGCAGGTCTAGGTCTTCATATAAAATATCTAAGTCCATTTTTTCTGGTATGATATTGTTGACTTCATCCTTCATTAAAATAGATATTATATCTCCCTTTTTAACCTTAATTTTTTTATTTTTAAATTTACTATTTATGTAAATATTCTTTTCTTTGTATGTTTTTCTAAAGAATCTTCCGGAGATATTCTTTCCTAACAAAAAGTTTTCTAAGTCTTCCCCTTCTTTTTCCACTGTAAAGCTTATAATATTTTCATTTTCTTCAAATATATTCATATTTTCCTCCATTTTTGTAATTTCTATTATATAATATAGGTATTGTAATTATTATACCAAATTTTGTTTGTTATTAAAGACTAAAACTTTTTAGGAGTGATTCAGTGAATTCTGATAAAAATAGGATTATAAACATAATATCTAACAAAAATTATAAATCTAAAAAAACTACAAAATTTTTATCACAGAAACTTAAAGATAAGGGTTTTATTACGCCAGAAAAATATAGCAATAATGCGGAATTAAATATTTGCGTAGGTGGGGATGGTGCTTTTTTAAGGGCAGTACATAGGAATCGATTTCCTAGCATCCCCTTTGTTGGTATAAATACTGGTAACCTAGGTTTCTTTCAAGAAATTTTGCCCGAAAATATAGATGTCTTTATAGATAAATATATAAATAAAGACTACTTTATGGAGGAAATTTTTCTAGTGGAGGGGGAAATAAAGACTAGGGATAAAAGCTTTTTCATATATGGAATAAATGAAATAGTTATAAAGCAAATACAAGCAAAGGTTATTCATCTAGATGTTTTTATAGATGGAAATCATTTAGAAAAATTTAGTGGTGATGGGGTTATAGTTTCGACTCCTGTAGGTAGTACGGCTTATAACTTTTCCAGTGGGGGAAGTATTGTCTACCCCTCATTAAAGACCTTACAATTGACTCCCTTGTCTCCTATTAGTTCCAAGGCATATAGGTCCTTGCCTAATAGTACTATAGTTCCTGGGGATATAATTATATCAATTAAACCAGAATTTAGATATACCAATTCTACCTTAGTAATTAATGATGGAATGGATTTGAAGTATAAAAATATACAAAATATAAACTTAAAAATATCTGATAAGATCCTATATAGGTTAAACTTCCATAAGGATATGTATTGGAATAATTTAAAGAGCAAATTCTTATAATCTAGGCTTCCTAATATAAAAAACCTTGCTAATTAGCAAGGTTTTTTTATATTGAAAACTTTTATATTGTTTTCATTATTAATTTATATTAATTTATCCATTTCCTCTACTAATTCCTTAAATAGTTTCATTGCATTATCTACTGGTTCCTTTGTAGTCATATCTACTCCTGCCTTTTTTAATACATTTAAGGGATAGTCTGAGCTACCACTCTTTAGGAAATCAATATATCTATTTACGGCAGGTGTACCCTCTTTTAATATGGTTTGGGATAAATCTACTGCAGCTGAATACCCTGTTGCATATTGGAATACATAATAATTCATATAGAAATGAGGTATTCTTGCCCACTCCATTGCTATTTCATCATCTATAACTACACTTGGACCATAATAAAGTTGATTTAGTTCTTTATAGGTTTTACATAAATAATCAGCAGTTAAGGCTCCCCCATTTTCTAGGTGTTCATTTATTATCTTTTCAAATTCTGCAAACATAGTTTGTCTAAAGACTGTTGTCCTAAAGCTTTCTAATTGATGATTTAGTAAATATAGCTTTTCGTTTTTATCTTGTATACTCTTTAGCATATAATCCATTAATAATGATTCATTTGCAGTGGAAGCAACTTCTGCTACAAATATTGAATAATTTCCATATACATGGGGTTGGTTTTTCCTTGTAAAATAACTGTGAATTGAATGTCCCAATTCATGAGCAATTGTAAACATATTGTCTAGGGTATCATGATAATTTAATAATATAAATGGCTTTGTATCATAGGTCCCTCCAGAATATGCTCCTGATCTTTTCCCTTTGTTTTCATATATATCAATCCACCCAGAAGAGAATGCTTCTTCTACTACATCCATATATTCTTTTCCTAAAGGAACTAAGGCTTTTTTTATGGTTTCTACTCCCTGGTCAAAGGGTATTTTCATATCCACATCCTTAACTATTGGAGTGTATAAGTCATACATGTGAAGTTCTTCTACTCCTAAAGCCCTTTTTCTGATGTCCATATACTTGTACATAGTATCTAAATTGTTGTGTATTGATTCTATTAAATTATCATATACAGATATATCTATATTATTTCTATCAAGGGATGCTTGTCTACTGGATTTATAATTTCTAATATTTGCATTGAATATATTCTTTTTCAGATCACCATTAAGTGATGCTGCAAATGTGTTTTTAAAGGACTCATAAGTTCCATATAAGGCCTCAAAAGCACTCTTTCTAACTTGTCTATCCTTAGATTCCATAAATGGAATAAAATTTCCTTGGGTCAATTCTACATGATTTCCCTCTTCATCCTTTATAGTAGGGAATTTTATGTCAGCATTACTTAGCATGGAGAATATGTTTTGTGGTGCATTTGCAACTTCACCCATTTGTGCTAGTATGGATTCTTCCCTAGCTGACAATACATGTTCTTTACCCCTCATTATATTTTCAATATATTGGGAGTAAAGCTTTAATTTTGGTTCTTCTATAAAATATTTTTCTAATCTATCATTGTCTAGCTTAAGAATTTCTGGCATTAAGAAAGAAATCTTGTCCTGTGCTCCAACAACTAATGCCATGGCTTTTGATGATAATTCTTGAGAACCACCTTGCCTTGTATCTTCATCTAATTTCATACTTGCATAAGAATATAATTTTCTTATTAATCTATATAATTCATCATGATCTCTTAGGGCATTATACAGATTTTCACTAGTGTCTATTACTTTTCCTTGATATTTAGTAAATTCATCAGCCAATACCTGGGCCTCTTTAAAGGATTTGCCCCATTGATCAAAATCTCTGAAAATAGATTCTATGTCCCATTTATATTCCTTTGGGATATCCTTTCTTTCTAATAATTCATTGTTTTTTGCCATTACCTAGCCTCCTATAAATTTAGTTGTTAATATTATCTATTGCATATTTCATAATATCCCTTCCTATTGGTGCTGCTGCACT
>CAZWTU010000017.1:0-29131 GCA_964637035.1 uncultured Tissierellaceae bacterium | reverse complement strand
AATTGTGTTCTATCTCTTAATTCTAATTTATCTAGTATCTTTGTTATATGGTTTTTTACCGTTCCTTCTGCTATGAAAAGAGCTTTACTTATTTCTTTGTTGCTCTTTCCTTCTCCTACTAACATAGCTATTTCATATTCTCTTTTCGTTAGTTCTGTATAGATATCCTTGTTTATATTATTTGATATATTATCTTTCTTATAAAAAAAATCAATCATTGTTCTAGCAACATCAGGTTGTAATAGCATATTTCCTCCATGGACAGTTTTTATTCCACTTATTAATCTCTCTGAGCTAATATCTTTTAGCAAGTAGCCATCTGCTCCATTTTTTAATCCTTGAAATATATATTCATCCTCTTTAAATGTTGTTAAGATTAATATTTTAATATTAGAATGTTTTTCTTTTATTATTCTAGTTGCCTCTACTCCATCCATTATTGGCATTCTTATATCCATTAAGATTAAATCTACCTTTTCTACTTCCAGTAGTCCTAAGGCCTCTTTGCCATTTGTTGCCTCTCCTACTATAGATATTGTAGAATCAAGTCCCAACATCATGGAAAGTCCTTCTCTTATTATTTTTTGATCATCTACTATTAAGACCTTTATCATAATCAACTCACCATTCTATGCTAAATATTTCAATATTCCAATAAAATGAAGGACTGAAGCTGATAATACAAACAAATGCCATATAGCATGATTATAGGGTATCTTTTTAGTGCTATAAAATATTGTTCCTAATGTATATAGCAATCCCCCTCCTATTATCCACATGAAAAAACCTAAAGATGTCATTTCTATAATAGGCTTGACTGTAAATACTGCTAACCATCCCATACCTATATATAGGATAAGAGATACTGCCTTATATTTATCAAATTTATTGTAGGTTAATATTTTAAACAATACTCCTAATATAGCAATTGACCAAACAGCAATTAATATACCAACCCTTAAACGACCTGCCATAGTAAGCAAGGCTATTGGTGTATAGGTCCCTGCTATAAATAGAAATATAGAAGAATGATCAAATACCCTTATTATGCTCTTTGCTTTTTCATTAGTTATGCTGTGATATAGTGTGGATGATAAATACATTAGTATAAAACAACCACCATATATACTAAAAGCCACTATAGCTAAAGTATTATTATTTCTTATGGCAACCATTAATAATACCACCAATGATACAATACCAAATATAACCCCTAGGCCATGGGTTATACCGTTAACAATTTCTTCTCCTATAGTATATTTCTTTTGTGGAAGATTGGATTTATCCTTTTTTCCCATATTTATCGCCTCCATTAGTCTTGATCAGTTAAAATCATTGGCCCATCCTTAGTAATGGCCAAGGTATGCTCATACTGTGCTGAAAGCTTTCCATCTACAGTTCTAGATGTCCATCCATTTTCATCCATTTTCATCCTATATGTTCCTATGTTTATCATAGGCTCTATAGTAAATACCATTCCTTCTACTAATCTTTGTCCTCTACCAGGGCTTCCATAATGTAGAACTTGTGGATCTTCATGCATATCTTTTCCTATACCATGACCTACAAAATCCCTAACTACAGAATATCCTTTTTCCTCTACAAAACTTTGTATTGCATGACCGATATCACCTAATCTATTTCCAATTACTGATTTTTCTATACCCCTATATAATGCTTCTTTAGTAACATCTAGTAAGTTTTGTGCTTCATCTGATACATCTCCCACGGTGTAAGACCAAGCTGAGTCTGCTAGCCAACCATCTAAATTTACTACCATATCAATGGTAACTATATCCCCATTTTTTAATGGTTGTCTTCTTGGATATCCGTGGCATATTTCATCATTAATAGATGCACAGGTTGCATAGGGATAACCTTGATAGCCTTTTTGCTCAGGGAAAGCACCTTTTTCCTTTAAATATTTCTCTACAAAAGCATCTATATCCATAGTAGAAACTCCTGGCTTTACCATCTTAGCTATCTCTTTATGTATATCTGCTAGAATGACACCAGCCTCCTTCATCTTCCCTATTTCTTCTTGTGTCTTTATTATTATCATTTATATTTCTCCCTTTCCATTATTGTTGTTATTTATGAATATATTCTTCCTTAACTCTTTCCATCAAGTTTATAAATTCCTTATCATCATAAAGATTTATAAAATCATTATCAGTTTTAACGTATTTCATTATCCCTGGAAGGAGTAGTATTGCCTTTCTTATGTCTTCAATAGCATTCTTACTGTATCCTAATCTAGAATGGCAACAGGCTCTATTATAATATAGATCATGAGCATCAGGATTGTTTTTTATCCCTATGGTCAATATATCTATAGCCTCTTCTAGTTTTTCTTCTTCGATATATATTGCTGATATATTTAAGTATGATTGCCAATGGCCAGGATTTTCTCCAATAGATTTATTATAATACCTTATTGCTTCCACATGATTTCCAACTCTATTAAATATAACTCCCATGTTAAATAAAGATTTATAATAATCCGGCCTTATGGCTAAGCTTTTTTCTACCATGTCAAAGGCTTTTTCATATTCCCCCATCTCTTCATATATGGATCCTATATTATTATAAGCTATATAGTCTTGTGGTTCCAGCTCTATTGTTTTAAAAAAGTATTCTATAGCCTTTTCTTTATCTCCCTTTTCATCATATAAATTGCCAGCATAGTAATATGCCCTATCATAATCTGGATCTACTTCAATTGCCTTATTATAATATTCTAGTGCCTCTTCCTTTTTACCCAATTTCTCGCAAATTATAGCTATCCCATAGTAGGCCCCACCCTGGCTTTCGTCTATTTGCATGATTTCCTCATATATACCTAAGGCCTTTGAGTTTTCTTCTATTTCATCATATATTTGACCCATATTATATAATATGGTTATATGATTTTCCTGATGAGTTCTAAATTTTAATGCTTTTTTATAAAACTTAATGGCATTTTCTTTGTTACCAGCTAAATATGCGTTTTCGGCTAGTATTATATAGTTTTTTTGTCTTTCTTCTTCTTTTAATTTTCTAGTCAATTTTAACACCTCTTAAACTTATCCTATATATAGTTTATCACATTTCCTGAGAAAAAAAAGTAGAGGTTGATTAATCCTCTACTTTTAATGCTCTAATTGAGTTTAATATAGCTATAATAGATACCCCTACATCAGCGAATACTGCTTCCCACATAGTTGCCACCCCTATTGCCCCTAGTAATAAAACTATTAGTTTTACTCCTAAGGCAAATACAATGTTTTGTGTGACTATTTTCTTGGTATTTCTTGCTATTTTAAGTCCTGTCCCTATTTTACCTATTTCATCTGTCATGATTACTATGTCAGATGCTTCTATAGCTGCATCTGAACCAAGTCCACCCATGGCAATACCTATGTCTGCCCTGGCAAGTACTGGTGCATCATTAACCCCATCTCCTACAAAGGCAACATGGGACTTCTTACCCTCTATAATTCTTTCAAATATATCTACCTTTTCTTGTGGTAGAAGATTTCCATATACCTTATCTAATCCAACCATATCTCCTACTCTATTGGCAGTTTCTTCATTATCCCCAGATAACATTATTGTTTCCTTTATTCCTAATGATTTTAGTATTTTTATATCCTCTATTACATTTTCTTTTAACTCATCACTGACTATTATTGTTCCTATATGAATTCCTTCTCTTGCTACATATACTACAGTACCAATGGAAGTAGTTTCTTCAAAAGATATATTATTTACATCAAGTAAAGCTTTATTACCTAAGATAATATTAGCCTCATCTATGGAAACTTGAATTCCCTTACCTGGTATTTCCTTATAATCCTTTATATACTCCTGATTTATATCCTTTTCATGGGCTTCTACTATTGAACTTCCTATTGGGTGATTAGAGAAGGATTCTCCATAGGCTGCTAATTCTAATATTTCTTCCTTAGAATAATCCTTATAAGAAATGATTTCTGTTACTTTAAATACTCCCTTAGTTATAGTTCCTGTTTTATCAAATACCAATGTATCTATATCAGTTAATGCCTCTAAAAAGTTTCCTCCCTTGATTAATATACCTGTTCTTGAAGCCCCTCCAATTCCACCAAAGAAGCCTAATGGTATTGAGATAACTAAGGCACATGGACAAGATATAACTAGGAAAACTGCAGCCCTATAAATCCATTCTTGCCATTGGCCTGCAAATAATATGGGTGGAAATATTGCAATAGCTAAGGCTATAAAAACTACAGCAGGTGTATAATACCTAGCAAACTTTGTAATAAAGTTTTCCGTAGGAGCCTTTTTACTTGACGCATTCTCTACTAAATCTAATATCTTACTTACAGTTGATTCACCAAATTCCTTATTTACTTTAATCTTTAAAAGCCCCTGGGTATTTACTACTCCAGATAGGACTTCATCTCCTATCTTTACACTTCTAGGTACAGATTCACCTGTTATATTTGAAGTATCTAATAAAGATTCTCCCTCTACAACTTTTCCATCTAAGGGAACCTTTTCTCCCGGTTTTATAATTATATAATCTCCAATTTTTACTTCTTCTGGATCTATGATTATTATTTCATCATCTTTTACTAAATTAGCATAATCTGGTCTTATGTCCAACAAGGCAGATATTGAATTTCTTGAACGATTAACTGCCATTCCTTGAAACATTTCCCCTACTTGGTAAAATAACATAACAGCTACACCCTCTGGGTATTCCCCAATCCCAAAGGCAGCTATAGTAGCTACAGTCATTAGGAAGTTTTCATCAAAGGCCATACCTGCCATTAAGTTCTTTGCAGCTCTAAATATAACCTGATGTCCCACTGCTATATATGCAGCCAAATAAACTATAAACCTTTGTGTTCCTTCTAGTTTTAATAAATAAGGTAATACAAACAATATGCCCCCTAAAACCAATCTTGTAATTGCCTTTTTATCTATACTCCCATGGTCATGACTATGATCATGACCATGGTTGTCTTTTGTCTTCTTGTTTTTATTTACAACTACGACATCTGGTTCAAGCCTATTTACTATCTTAATTATTTCATCAGTAATTTTATTTATATTATCCTCATTATTTGTTTTAATTTTAAGTTTCTTAGAGATAATGTCTAAATTAGCTTCATCAACTCCATCAATTTCCCCAGATAGATTTTCAATTTTAGCCGCACAGCTAGCACAATTCAATCCATTTAACTCTAATACAATCTCTTTCATTTATGTCCCCCCATTATTCGATTAACATATGAGCAGTTATTCATATGTACTATTATTATATGCATTGTAATAGATTTTGTCAATGAAAAAAGCACCTTTCGGCACTTTTATAATTTCATTTCACCTATATATTCATATATTGTATCTTTATCCTCATGGCTTCCGTCTACTAGGTCCCATTCACCATTTATTCCTGCAGATTTTCCTAAAGCTTCAAAATAGTACATTATTATTCCTGCATCCATATAGTTAGGCTCTTCACCTTTGTTATATTTAATAAACAAGGTAACTTTATCTTTATCTAATAAAAATCTCCAAGGCTGGAAATTTGCATTTGATGGTGCAAATCTTACATAATAAAATAAATCATCCAAGCCCCTCTCTTCTAATTCCTTAAAATTTACTTCTTTTCCTATTCCACCACTATATACTATTTCCTCAACTCCCAGCCTTTCACTAAAGGATTCATTTACAAAAGGATTTTTCAGTTTGCTATATCCAATGGCTAAAATATAGTTTATTTCCCCCCTCAATTCAGTAAAAATTTCCCTTTTAACCTCTTGGCTTAGATCTCCAACTCCAACCCAACACGTATCTAGGCCCAATCTATTTAAATCTGTAATAATTTTCTCCATATAATAAGCCCCATATATAGCTGTCGATTTATCATTATTTAATTGTTCTAGACCTAAATAATGTGGACTTTCTATCATTACCCCTGCATATCCGCCTATACCACTTAGTCTTTCATGTAAAGATTCTCCATTTTCATAAAAGGTAAATTTTACCTTATCCTTAATTTTTTCATTTTCTAAACCACCTAGAAGACTTATGATTTCAATCAATGTGTCTTGATTTACTTTTTTTCTTCTAAACTCCCTTACTGACCTTCTATTCTTTAAAAAGTTAGTCATTAACATATTTTACATACCTCCTAAAAATTTATAATCATTATATAATTTATACCACTACTATATCAATTTATTCTTTTAATTAATTTTTATAAACTCAGCTAAGTTATATATTGTTTGTAAAAAGAATAAATGTAATATAAAAGCAACACTAAAACCTATTACAATTCCAGCCGCAACATCTGTAGGATAATGAACTCCAAGATATATTCTAGATATTCCTATTGACATTGCAACAATAAATACTATAATTGATAATTTAGGAGAATTTAAAGCCAATGTAGTAGCTATAGAAAAGCTGGCAGCAGTATGGCCTGAAGGAAAAGAATAATCCTTTAATTTAATTCCAAATGTATTTAACTGTTCCAGGATTTCATAGGGCCTTTCCCTACTTAATATCTTCTTAAGACTATGAACTATAATTTGGCTAATGGTTAGGACACAGAACATTTCAAATCCTATAAGCCTGTACCTAATATTTCCAAATAATAGAAGTAAAAATAAAATTAAGGATGAAAATATTGCTCCTCCCAATTTTGTTATTTTAAGCATTAAATAATCAAAGTATTTATTTCTCATTCTTTTATTAATTAATTCTATAAACAAATCATCAAATTTTGCAAATTTTTTCCTCATAATAATCACCCTTCACGAAAGTACCGATAAGTATAGTCTAAAACATTATTACCCAATTGTCTAGAATTTTATCTATGTCCTTGTTTAATAATTCTCCTATCTATGTTAGAATATATGACATAAGTATAAAGAAGGTGAAAATTTGAACTTAAGCAAAGAACAAATAAAAGCTATAAACCATATTACAGGACCAGCCCTTGTATTGGCAGTCCCTGGTGCTGGTAAGACAACTGTATTGATACATAGAACTGTTAATCTAATATTAAATCATGATACTAGTCCGGAAAGAATTTTATCAATTACTTTTAGCAAGGCTTCTGCAAAAGATATGAAAAGGAGATTTAATGATTTATTCCCAGATGTCTCTTCTATACCCATATCTTTTTCTACAATACATAGTTTCTGCTTTAATTTAATAAGAGAATATGCATATGTAAATAGAATAAAATATACCCTTATTGAAGGAAATAAAACCAAGGTAAATAAATACTCTTTAATTAAACAAATATATTTAGAAACTAATGGGGAGCATGTTACAGAAGAAAAATTGGAATCTTTATTGAATTACATAGGATATATTAAAAATATGATGATTCCTGTAGAAGACTTTATCAAAGAAGAAAAACCTAATATAGATAATTTTAGGTCAATATTTATAACCTATGAAAAATATAAAAGAGATAATAATTATATAGACTTTGACGATATGCTTAGCCTTACCTTCGAGATACTTTCAACTAATAAATATATATTAGATAAATACAGTAGAAAGTATGACTATATTCAAGTTGATGAAGGTCAAGATACTTCCAAAGTTCAATTGGAAATCATAAAACTCTTAGCATATCCGGTTAATAATTTATTTATAGTAGCAGATGATGATCAGTCAATTTATGGTTTTAGGGGGGCATATCCTAAGGGGCTTTTAAATTTTAATAAAATATTCCCAGAAGGAAAAATGTTTTTTATGGAAGAAAACTACAGGTCTTCAAAAAATATTGTTTCAGTATGCAATAGATTTATTAAAATGAACACCTTGAGGTATAATAAATCTATTTCTACTGAAAACAGCTTTATTGAACCAATAAATATAGTAAAGGTAAATTCAATTCTTGAACAATATAAATATATAATAAATGACTTGAAAGATAAACAAATGATTGATTGTGCCATATTATATAGAAATAATTTATCTTCCATAGGCCTTATAGACTACCTAGAAAAAAATAATATCCCATTCTATATGAGGGATATAAAAACTAGATTTTTTAATCATTGGCTAATACATGATATTATTAATTTTATGGAATTTGCAAAGGATACAAGCAAAATGTCTACATATGAAAAGTTTTATTATAAGAAAAAGGGTTTTATTTCAAAAAAACAAATTAACTATGCTAAGACTTTAGATTATAGATTGTCTGTATTTGATAGAATAACGGATTTTCCAGGCATACCTGGCTACTATAAATCAACTTTAAGGCAATTAAAATTAGATTTTAGAAAGTTATCTAAAATGAGACCTGAAAAAGCCATAGATTTTATAGAATATAATCTAGAATATGAAAGATATTTAAAGGAAAATTCCATGAAGTTTGGTCATACCTATGATGGATTAAAAACTACTTTATATTATTTAAAATTAATAGCTCAAGACACTGGCAATCTAGATGAACTAATATCTAGACTTAAACATCTTGAAAATCTTTGTTTAAATTCAAGAAATTTAAAGGATGGAATAACCTTATCCACGGTACATTCTGCCAAGGGCTTAGAATTTGATAGAGTATATATAATTGACCTAGTTGATGGATCATTCCCCACTTCTTCAAGTATTGAACAATTTAACAAGGGTAAATATGACCCCCTAGAAGAAGAAAGAAGACTTTTTTATGTAGGTATGTCTAGGGCAAAAAATCATTTATCTCTTATTACAATAAGTAAAATTGGAGATAAGATGGTTGACACATCAAGGTTTGTAACAGACTTGGAAAAAAATAAAAGAATATAAATAAGCTCGTCGTCTTTTTATTAGATGACAAGCTTAATTTTTTATAAAATAAATCCATATTTAAAAGGGTCTTCTTCATTACAGATCAAATAACCCTTTCCAGTTATGAAGGCTCTTCCAGTTATCTCAGGTATTATTCCATTATAATCTTTTATTTTTGTTTCTTCTAGTATTTTACCTGTAAATAATGTGCCAGTAACACTTTCATAAACAAATTCTTCACCTAACTTTAATTCTCCACGATTATAAAGTGTAGCCATTTTCGCACATGTACCTGTTCCGCAAGGGGAACGATCAAACTGATTGTTTCCAAATACTACTAGATTTTTATAATCTGCCATTGGATTGCTTGCTTTATCATAAATCTCAACTAAATCTACTTTGTCTATTTCAGGCTTGTAAGGGTGGTTAACCTTATATTCTCTATTTATTTTATCCCTTAATCTCAATCCTAATTCCATTATATTATCAATATTATCTAAATTTACTTGTATTCCTAAATCCTCCGCCCTAACTATGGCAAAAAAACTGCCACCGAAGGCAATATCTACAGGCACTTCACCTATTTTATCCATATAAACCATTAAGTTTTCCTTGTATACAAATGAAGGTACATTTATAAAAGAAACTTCTAAGACCTTTCCGTTTTCTACTTTAATCTTTGCCTTTACAAGCCCAGCTGGAGTATCTAATGTAATATAGGTAAAAGGTTCTTTTACTTCTACATACTTTTCCTCTACTAAAAGTGTAGATACAGCCATAGTTCCATGACCGCACATATTTAGATATCCTCCGCCATCCATATATATAACACCAATATCAGCTTCTTCATGTATTGGAGAAGTGATTATTGCACCAAACATATCCCTATGCCCTCTAGGTTCATTCATTGCCATAGTCCTTATATGGTCAAAGTTACTTTCTAAATATTTCTTTTTTTCCATTATGGTATTTCCCAATAAGTGAGGTAAACCATCAATTATAATTCTAGTAGGTTCACCCATTGTATGGGTATCTACAAATTTTAATCTTTCCAAAAATCCGCCCCCTTATATCTTAGCAATATATTCATAAGGCAATGAAATTATTTTGCCTGCCATATCTATTTCCACTAATTGATAAAGAGTGTCTTCTAATATTTCTCTTTGCATTTCCTTGTTATTAGGCTCCCCCACATTTGCTCCCATGGGAACCATAGGGGCAGTAGCCCTTGGGCTTCCTGCTTGCCTTGCTACGGGAGGAAGGGCTGCTATTAGTATAGTAGGTATGCCGGCTTCCTCAATCACTCTCTGCACCAAAACTGCAGAGCGGTGGCAAGTACCTCACCCTCCTGTCATAACTACCCCATCAACATTTTCTTCCTTTAATATTTTTGCTATTTCTGGCCCAGTTTTTTCAATGAAGACTTCAACATCTCCTCCTCCACCCATGAAACCTATATGAGAGGGGGCTACTTCCTTGATTATTCCATCTTCTTTTAATTCTCTAAGTCTATCTATTGGAAACATTGCATTAATATCTTTATTTACATCTGAATTATCATAACCCCCATGAGATACCATCATATCGCTAGTCTCATCTGCCCCTCCTATAATTCTAAAGCCGGTGTCTCCTGATAGGTTAAACCTTTCATCAGTTTTCAAATGTACCCCTGCTGCAGTAACTAAAGCTATTGTCATTTCATTTAATGGTTTACTTACTGGTGTCCATACAGGCTGGGGTGTAACTGGTACATATATTTCAGATTGCAAGCCATCTATAACAGTTAAATCCATGAAATTACCTCCTATAAATTATATTTTATCCCTTGTTTATAACTTCTGGATAAGTCATTAAAAATCCTACTTCTTGACCTATTTCTAAATCCTTGTGGCATATTACCATTCTTTTTGGAAGCTTTAACCTGCCAAGCCTCCCCTTTAATTCTATACTAACTCCTCCATCAGTGACCTCTGTAATTATTCCTTCGTAAAATCTTTGTGATGAGATATATTCCAGTTTATTTGTTTTCATTTTTTACCCTTTCAATTGATAGGTCCATTGCCTTTTCTATTAATTTAATATTGTTTTCTTTTACATTGTGATTATATTTTCTTTCAGCCTTTATTATCTCTTTTCCATTCATTTTAGCCTTTAGCATATATAAGGCCCTAATTGCATCTTCTTCACAAAGGCAATTGTTACTTAAAATTTCATTTTCTATTCCCTTTTCTGATTTATTTAAATCTATCATTGCATCCATATACTTATTACCAACTACTAATTGGCCTTGTTCCGCTGCAAAGGTCATACCTACTACTGGTATTCCCCTTTTGCCTATTTCCTCAATATGACTTGCAAAATCTATATGATTATTTCCAAATCCTTCTGTAGTTACTATTGCACCATCTACATCCATAGATTCCACAGCCCTGCCTAATAAATTAGACACATAAAATTTGTCTGTATTTGCTTGAGGAGAACCAACAAATATAATAGACACTAGATCTAATTCTTCATCTTCTAAAGCTTTTAAAACTAATGGCTCCCTAAAGTAATGCCTAGAAGTTTCCTTAGAAGCTGGACCTATACAAGTAAGTGCATGAATACAACCATCTAATACTTGTAATGGTGAAACTATAATAGGCACATTACCCAAATCAACATTTGCTTTAGCACCTATTACTCCAACTGGCTCATCTGGCATTATATAATTATCATGCATGGCACCTTGACCCATTATTTCTTTTACAATTACTACTTTTTTTCTTCCTGGTCTTCTTTCATGTACTAATTCATCTTCTAAAACAGACAAAGAATCTTCTGCATTTCTTAATGCTTGACGTATTTCCCTGGTAATATAGTCAGTAGCCTTATGAGCAGCCATAGGCCCTGGCCTTTCCATACCCTTCCCTTGTTCTATAATTACATCTGCTCTAATTATTATATCTCCAATATCAGGGGACCCAGGTCTATTCCACATAATGTTTTCTCCCATTACACCTTCTGATGAACCAAATTCTCCAATTTGCACACCGTCCTCATCAGTTCCAGTTATCATAATAACAACTCCGTCTATCAGCCTAGTAATTCCCTCCCCTAACAGCCCTTCTTCCTTTGTAGCTATTGGTTGGATATCCATTATTGTATTAGATTCTTCATTATATTTATCCTTAGTTATTATGTCTAATTTTATATTTACTACTAGTTCCTGGGATTTAATAGCGTCTTCCACTATGTTTTCCCTAATATAAAGGGTATTTCCTTCTATCTTTGTAGTTTCTAAAAAATCAACATTATCTATTTTAAAGTGTTTTCTTTTTAATTTTTTTATTCTATTTTCCTTACTTTTTATATCTTTTGATACTTCTTGAGTTTGTATATCCTCTTTACTTGTAATAATATCACTTGTTTGCGGATATGGTATTTCTATATTTATATCTTTTCCTTCTCCTATATGTATTTTTATAATTCCAGGTGAAGATTGGGATACTGGTGATTCAAAATCTTGTTTAAATTCTTCTTTTGATTCCTGTTTTGAAATTTCTTCAGTGGAATCAAGTTCCATATATTTTATTCCTTCAACTAAATCTGGACTTAAAGGTGTCAAGGAGTTTACAGTTTTTGTAAGTTTGCCTCCTATAACCTGACCAATCCTTAAGCAATCTTCTGGAATAGTTACTAATCCCGAATCTTCAAAATCTGGAATCAAATTTGGATCCTCAATATGAGAAGGTTCAATTTCAGTTCCCCCTTCTAGTCTACAACAAAGAATAGCATAATCTTTTTCGTGCTTTTTTGCAGTTTCTTGCGTTATTGCCATTATACTTCCTCCTCTTTCATTTTCCTATATAATCTTCCATATCCACTTCTCAGTGTATGATCAGTACTATGATATATTGGTAGCCCTAGCCTAGGACTTACATTTGTTATAGTATCTGTTCATGGTTGGCAGGTTCCAGCCATAATAACTTCTGCTCCGGCCTTCTTAAGCTGTATGACTTGTTCTGCTTGACCAGGGCAAACTCCTGGTTCTTCACAACGCAATCTACCATTTACATCTACCATTCTTTTACAATTAACACTTTCTACTGCTTGACCACCCATCTTTTCTACTATTTCCTTTAGCCTAGGTATATCAGCCCCACATTCACAGCCTATAAGACCAAATTTACGGCTATCTTCTGGCAAAGGCATAGTAATTAAAATTCCACCTAAGGTTTTTATCACTTGGGAATTTTCATTTCCTGGCCTACCCGTAAATGGCCCTCCTAAAAGTATCTCTCCATGTGGATTTATATATCCACCAGCTTCTTTTATTAGTTTTTCTACCGGTATACCTATAGGTACATCTAATAATATCTTTTTACCTGATTTAACTCTTCCATCTAAGGTAATATCCTTGCTTATAACTGGCATCTTGTGATCAATTGCCATAACTATATTCTTAACAGTTTCAGTGTTTACTACCAGTGCATTGGCCTCTAATGGCAATTGACCAGGTTTTAGCTTTACACCTAATATTTCTTTGATAATAACCCTTTCATCCCCGGCCGGATATATATCTTGCAAATATTTTATTTCTATATTTTTTATATTTTTAATTATCCTCTGTAACTCTGATATAGCTTTTTGATTTTTAGGCTTAATAGCTATATATCCTTTTTCAGCCTTAGTAATTTCCATAACATATTGAAGACCCCTAATTATTAATTCTGGGTCTTTTTCAATTCTTTTAATATTATGTTCTAACATAGGTTCGCACTCTGCAGCATTTACTATGACATAACCCTTGTGAAGATCTGTATCAAGTTTTATATGTGTAGGAAATCCTGCTCCTCCTGCCCCTACAATGCCAGCTTCTTTAATAATTTCTAAATATTTTTTTGAAGTATCTAATTCTATATAATCATCAGGCTGTACTTTATCCACTTTCACTTTAATAAATAAGTCATATAAATCTAATACTTCCCCGCTATAGCTAGTATGTATATTGGCTCCTAAACCATCTGGTATAGCAATTAGTTGCCCCCTATATACTCTATCACCTTTTTTAACTATAGGTTTATTGACGCTCCCTAAGTGTTGTTTTAAAGGTAGAATAACTTCCATATATTCACTTCCTCTAGTATTTTATTTTATAAATCTAAAGTATTACTATTATATTTTACTACATTTTAGATTTTATTACAATTTAATGAGTAATTTTTCATTTATTAGTAATACTATAGATGTACAGCAATTATAGAAAGAGGAGGGAAAATGTGGCTAAGAATAAAAAGAAAACACCAAAGAGAAAAAAGGGCGATAGTAACGATAATAGGACACAAAACCCTAGTAACAAAAGTAATGACAAAAACAGCAACGAAGAAGAAGAATAAGAAAAGGTTCTCACTAGTGAGAACCTTTTCTTATTTTATATCCTATTCTTTTATTTTTTCTATATCTTCAGTATTTACCTGGAAATGTTCCCCTTCTCCCATACTAATATGTCCAGATTCATAATTGGCTCCATTTACTGTTATATAAACTTTCTCTACATCATAAAATCTTCCCAAAGTATTTACTATACTTTTTATAATTTCAAATTCATAAGAGGAGCCAGCATTCATATCTTCTAGTAATTCTTCAGAAAAATCTACCTTTAGTGTCCAAGTATTTCTATCAAGGTCAATCATATTAATCTTAGTATCCTTGGATATAGGAGCTAGTAATTTACTAGAATCAGGATTCTTTAATATATTTTCTAGAATATTTTCAATATGATCATTAGTATTAAAAACTATAGATTTTTCTAAATAATTTGTATTTATATCATCTGAAACAGGATAATAAGCTTCAATTTTAATTTTTTGCCCTTGATTTTCTATAGATTTCAATATGGTTTTCACCTCGAAATCCCCATCTCTATATACAGTTCCAATAAGCCCTATATTTCTTCCATAATATACCTTTTCTATAGATCCATTTTCAAATTTTTTAGTTACTTCCAAGGCCTTATGTTTGCCATCAAAAGTTTCTATTTCTTTGTCTAAGCTAGTTATTTCAATTGGATCTCCCTGTGAATTTGTCCAAGCAGTTCCCACTTCTAAGGGTTCTTTCAATATAATATTATCAGAATTCCTATTGGCATTTAGCATATTTTCAATATGGTAAAATTCTCCCTCTCTAAATACCTCTTTTAATTCCCCATTATTATATTCTAAAACCTTTACAAATGTGGTTCCCGGATTTACAATCTTTATTTGAATTTTGTTTTCATCTATATATTCTACCATGCTTGTCTGCTCTGCATATTCATTACCTATCCCCTCATAAGCCATAATTTTGTTTTCTTCAAAGGGGTAGTAGTCCATTATAGTTAAAATTTCACCTTGTTCTGCCTCTTCAACCATACCAATGTTTGCTTCTTCTGGATCAGCCGCTTTGCTACATCCAATTATTGAAAATGTTATAACTAGTATTGAAAATAAATATAAAAACTTTTTCATTAAATCACTCCTAAGGGTTATGTTTTCATTAACTATGAGTATAGCCACCTTTAAACATTATTATAATGTATTATTTAGAAAAAGTCTTTACGATTCTATTACAATTATATTATTTCCACATCAGATTTCAATTTATATATTACATTTTTCCTTTCAACCATAATATTTGCCTTTTCTCTAAGGTATTCATCTTCCCTAATAGCTAAAAAAAGTGGCATATTAGGGTTTATTGCTACAGGGTTTCCAACCATTTTAAGCATGGATAAATCTCCTGTAGTATCTCCGTAAGCATAACTATTTTCTAAATCTACATTATGTTTTTCTATTAATTCATTTAAGACTCTTAGCTTGCTTTCTGAGTCCCACATTTTAATTATTTCTCCTGTAAACTTGTTTTCATCATCTACTTTGTAAACGGTTCCCCTATATTCTTTTATACCATATTTTTCTGCCATTTTTGATACAAGAAAATCTGGGCTCCCTGAAATAAAGAAGACTTTATGTCCTTGGTCTTTATGCCACTCAATTTGATCTCTGGAGTATTTATATACCATATCTCCATTTAATTCTATTACTTGAGCTGCTATAAATTCCATATATGCCTTATCAATACCCTTTAGTGCTTGTAAATAGGCCTCTGCTATTATCTCTAAATATTCTTCAAAGTCTCCAAATCTTCTTTCCCATTCTGTATATACCTTTTTTATCTCTGTATACCATATAGCAGGATCTACCACTTCATATTTAATCAGTGTTCTAAAATGCTGTATCATCAATGAATTTCTAAAAATAGTACCATCAATGTCAAAAAAGGCAACTGGTTTTTTCATATATTCACATCCTATATTTATTAGTATATCTATTAGTTATATGTATTTTATACCCTCTTATGCATAATACATTCTTATGTAACAAAAAAAGGAGGAAAATTCCTCCTTTTTAATATTGAAATATTTTTAATTTAATCCTGATAATTTGTATCTATGTTTAAAATTTGATTATATAAAAGCTACAAATAAAAGTATGCCAATTAAAACTAGAAAAATTGGACCAAAAACTATTAATGCTGAGAGAAATAAGGCTATATGATCCTCTCTTTCCAATTCAATCTTATCTTCTTCTCTATAATCAGAATCTATATTGGAATCATCAACATTATTTTTTTCTTTTAGCAAGTCAAAAGCACGGTCTATTCTTTTTTGAAATAGCATAATTTATCAAAGCCTTTCTTCATTGTCTTTTAAATGTTTCTTTTATGATGACATGCTACAAAATGTCCAGGACGTGCTTCCTCAAACTCTGGTATAACTTCTCTACAAATATCAGTTGCATGAGAACATCTTGTATGGAACTTACATCCTGAAGGCGGATTTATTGGACTTGGAATATCCCCTTCTATTAGTATAGGTTCTCTTTTGTCATCTATATCTGTAGTAGGTATTGCTGAAAGCAATGCTTCTGTATAAGGATGCATTGGTCTTTCGTATAATTCTGAAGTTTCAGCTAACTCAACTATATTGCCTAAATACATGACTGCAACCCTATCACTAATATATTTAATTACACTTAAATCGTGAGATATAAATAAATAAGTCAAATCTTCTTGTTCTTTTAAGTCAATTAACAAGTTTATAATCTGAGATTGTATGGACACATCAAGCGCGGATACAGCCTCATCACAAACTATAAACTTAGGATTAAGTGCAATAGAACGTGCTATTCCTATACGTTGTCTTTGCCCACCAGAGAACTGATGAGGATAACGGTGTATAAAATATGGTGCAAGCCCACTTTGATCCATAGCTTCTAATAAGTATTCTTGAATATTCTTATCATTTTTCTTAAATATATTTTGTGCATAAAGGCCCTCGGATATAATTTGTCCAACAGTTAATCTTGGATTTAATGATGAATAAGGGTCTTGAAATATCAACTGTAATTCACTACGCAGTTTCCTCATTTCATTATATTTTAGCTTCGTTAAGTTTACACCATTGTCCTTATAGGATTGATATTGTTCAAAGTCAGCTAAGGAAGAGTATTTACTTTCTAATGTTTCTACTTCCTCACTAGCTAATTTAAACTCAGCTATTGCTTTTACTAACTGCTTTTCCAATTGATCAATTTTATTTTTATATTCATTTAAGCTTCTATCTGACGCAGCTGTACTATCTTCTACTTCTAAAGCTGCTTCAATATTTGTTAGTTTTTTATTTTCTTCGTCTATGCTCTTTTGAATACTAAATACTTTAGCATTTGCCTTATATTCTTTTAATAGTGACTTAGAAACAGTATCTAAATCATCTGCCAATATAAGCCCACCTGTTAGCTGGGTGATATCTTTGAAAAGATGTTCTTTGTTTTTCTTTGCTTCTTCATATTCTTTTGATATTTTATTCTTTTCATCACCATCAGTTAATGATTGGTATTTTTTTAAAAGTTCATCCTCTTTATTTTGTAATACATCTAATTCTTTCTTTTGAGCTTTTAAATCCTCTAATACATTTAAAACATATATTGGCACCATACTTTGTGCTCCATATCCATAATACATAGTACGTCCAGCGGTTTGTTCGTATAGTTGTAAAAGACTACGACCTAATGTAGATTTTCCACAACCTGATTCACCTACTAAACCTAGGGTTTCACCTTCATAGATATCCAATGAAACATCATCATTTGCTCTGACATAGGCTTGATCTTTACTAAAGAAACCAGCCTTACCAACTGGAAAGTATTGCTTTAAGTTTTCGATTTTAATCAATATTTTCTTTTCTTTTTTGGCCTTATTCATTGGATCTCACCCCTTTCTTTGGATAAAAGCAACGTAGCATATGTCCACTCTCAATTTCAAGTAGTTCTGGCTCAAAGTCATGACACTTTTCTGTTGCATATTTGCACCTAGGTGAAAACTTGCAACCCTTTGGTAAATTTAAAGGATGTGGTACAGATCCTGGTATAGCCTCTAATCGGACGCCCTCAGGAGTATCTAATCTAGGTACAGAGAACATTAATCCCTCTGTATAGGGATGTGAATATGGACTGTCCTTACCAAATATAGTCCTAACAGATGCCATTTCCACAACTTGGCCACAATACATTACAGCAACATCGTCAGCCATTTCACTAATTACCCCTAAGTCATGGGTAATAAATAATATTGAAGTTCCTATTCTTTCCTTTAAGTCATTCATTAATTTTAATATTTGTGCTTGAATTGTAACATCAAGGGCCGTAGTAGGTTCATCTGCAATTAAAAGCTTAGGAACACAAGCTAATGCCATAGCTATCATAACACGTTGCCTCATCCCACCTGAAAGTTGATGGGGGTACTGCTTTGTAACAGCTTCTGGATTTGGTATCCTTACTAAATTTAGCATTTCAATTACTTTCTCTGATGCTTCCTTTTTACTTAAACCTTGATGTATAATGATTGGTTCTGCTACTTGTCTTTCAACAGTAAACACCGGGTTAAGAGAGGTCATAGGCTCCTGGAATATTACAGAAATATCGTCTCCTCTAATATCTCTCATTTTGTTGATAGGAACTTCTGTTAGCTCTATACCGTCAAATTTTATACTTCCTTTATCTATATATCCATTTCCATCTAAAAGTTTTATTATACTCATTGCTGAAACGGTTTTACCACTACCACTTTCTCCTACAACACCGAGTGTTTTACCCGTTTCAAGAGAATAAGACACATCATTTACAGCCTTTACTATTCCTCTTTTTGTTGTAAAATAAGTATGCAAATTCTTAATTTCTAATAATGCCATCTAAGTTCCCCTCCTAACGTTCTTGAGATTTTGGATCAATTGCATCATTTAAACCATCACCTATTAAGTTGATACAAATCACGCAAATACCTAATATTATTGAGGCAAATACCCATCTCCACCAGTAATTTTGAATAACTATACTATTATTTGATCCATACAACATATTACCCCAAGTTGGACGTGGGGGTGGTACTCCAAAACCTAAATAGGAGAGAGTTGCCTCCGTTAACATACTAGTTGCAAAGTTTAAAGTTGCATTTACAATTATAACAGAAATTACATTTGGCATAATGTGCCTAAATACTATATTAACTTCCTTAATTCCCACTGCTTTAGCTGCTATTACATACTCCTGCTCACGAACTGAGAGCACCTGTGCACGAACTATCCTCTGGAGTCCAGTCCATGATAATAGCCCTAAAATAACCATAATCAAAAATATTCGCTGATTAGGATCTAGTTTATTTCCGATTAGTGCTGATAAGATCATAGCAAATGGTAAGAATGGCAAAGAAGCTACCATTTCTGATATTCTCTGTAATAGCAAATCTATTCTACCGCCAAAATATCCAGAGATACCACCTATAGTAACACCCATTATTGTTGAAATGATTACTGCAACAGCACCTATTGTCATGGACATACGTCCACCATTTAATAATCTAGAAAATATATCTCTTCCAAAGTCATCAGAGCCTAATAAATAACCCTTTAAACCCCATGTTATTACTTCATCGTCATTAGTGATTGCATAGTTTTGATATGAATCAACATAAATATCCTTTATATTTTTATTAACGCTAGCTGGTACTTGAGATTCTTTATATTTATTTGAACCCCAGGATATGACGTTACCAGATTCAGTCAGTGCAGTATAATGATATCTTCCACCACTTATCTTTACAATCTTTTCATCTGTTTCAGGAATATTTCCTTCTCCTTTTTCAGATAAGTTACCCCATACAAATACTTGTCCATCTTCGTTTACTGCTGCCATAGTAAATGAAGTATTGGCTATGTCCACAACTTTCCCAATATCTTCTGGTATGTTTCTATAACCAGTTTGTTGAGTACCTAAAAATACAGCCTCGCCATCAAATGTAAGTCCTAAAATAGTGTCCGCTGTAAGTACAAATTTTGCTATTTGTCCTTGATATCCGTGGAATTGATTTATATCATTACTTCTAGTGTTTCCAAAAAAATGAGTTTCCCCATTTTCAGTCAATATACCTGATACTTGATATCCTGCTACTATATCTACTATGTTATCTAAATTTGCAATATGAGGTGGAACTGTTCCTTGTTGCTGACGGTCACTACCCCATGAAAATACCTTTCCTTCTTCATTTAAAACAACTACATGGTCTTGGCCAGCAGAAACCTTAGCAAGTTTTCCCATGTTTTCTGGTATACCTTTTCTTATATCCAATACCCTACTTATTTTAGTTTTACCCCATATATGTAATTCACCATCTCCAGATATGGCTACACTAAAGGTAGGTCCTACAGATATATCTCTTATATTACCCTTTAAGGATTCTGGGACATCCATTATGTCAAAACCAGGTGCCACATTAATTTGAGTAGTTTCATTAAAGGATATTTCTATTGGTTTAAATATAGGCCCAATTAGAACAGTAAGAAGTATAAAAATAAATATTATCAAAGCGGTCATTGCCACCTTGTTACTTCTAAAAGTAATTATTATTGTTTTCCATGGGCTTTGAACATCTGCTTCTTCAAATATGGACATTTCTTCTTTCCTACCAAATAAATTACCGAAAATGGAGGAAATAAAACTTTTTTTCTTATTATTATCATTGCTATTTTTCATTTTTATTCCTCCTATTTATCTACTCTTACTCGTGGGTCGACTATTCCATAACTTATATCCGTTATTAAAACACCTAGTAAAGCAATAATTGTATAGAACATTTGTATAGCCAATGCCACATCATAATCTCGTCTAGTTAATGCATCTATATAAAACTTACCCATTCCATTTAAATTAAACATTGTTTCTACTACTAAAGCACCTGAGAAAATTGACATAATCCAGCCTATTATTAAAGTTATAACTGGAAGCAATGCATTTCTCCAAGCATGAGAGTAAATAACTACCCTTTCTTTTACCCCTTTAGCTCTTGCAGTCCTAATATAATCCATACTTAGGGCACCGCCCATAGCTGCACGTACATATCTAGTCACCCCACCTAAAGAAGCTATTAAAAGCACTCCTAAAGGTAATGTTAAATGCCAGATTTGATCTTTCAATAAAACCCACCATGATCCTTCTAAATTTGGAGTTGCCATTCCACTTACAGGGAACCATCCTAGTTTTACTGCAAAGGCAAAAATAAATAAAAGTGCAAAGATAAATTGAGGTATACTATAACCTACTATAGTAAGTACCTGTACAGTCTTATCAAATACTGAATTTCTCTTCACCGCCTGGTGTATACCCAAGGGTATGGTTATTCCTAGGGCTAGTATAATTATAAAAATATTTATAAATATAGTTACCTTTAATGGACTTATTACTATTTCTTTAACCGGTCTATTGTATACTGATGAATTCCCTAAATCCCCCTCTAGAACAATTCCACCAATCCATTTACGATATCTTACTAGCTTGGGATCATCTAGTCCTAGTCTTTCTCTTGCTTGTTCGTAGGCAAATTGGTATTCCTCTGGGGTAGCTGTTTCTCTTAAATACTCTACCTCCGCTCTTGCCTGGTCACCTGGTATTAAATTATACAAGAAAAATAAAAGGAAGGACATTATAAAAAGCACAAAAAACATATATAAAATTCTTTTCAAAATATATTTTACCATATAAATGCCTCCTTGCTGAGATTATTGCGTTAAAGTGTTAAGATATTTCTCCTTAAAATATGTAGAAAATAGGGTAGATGTACCCTATTTCCTTATAATAAATATATGAACTTATTTTTTCTTAGAATTACTCTGTTACATATGAGTAAAGAATTGCCTTGTCTACACGAACTAATGGATTTATTTCATAATCTTGTAGTTTTTCATGATAAACATCATAGTAGATGTTTGAGTATAAAGCTATATCTGGTGCTAAATAGTTCCATCTTTCGATAAAGTCAACAAATGTCTTTTTGAATCCTTCTCTATCTTCTGCATCTTTTAGTACCATTTCTTTAGCTAAGCCTTCTAATTCTTTATCAATTATAAAGTTAGTATTGTAACCACCAGCTGCAAGCATTGCTGGATCTGTAGTATATGTGTCTGATAAATCATATACTGGAGTAAAGTTAGAAGCTAAGTTAAACATATGGAATTCTGGAATACCATACTTAGGATCTTGACTTCCATCACGATATAAATAGTTTAGTAACTCTTCAAATTCCATTAATGTTTGGTTGATTTGCATACCTGCTGCCTTAACATCTGGATTTTCCTGTAATTGAATTACTAACAATTCGGATACTGCGTTATCTACTGTGGATGCCCATTCAAGTATAAGTGGTGCTATTGTACCGTCATCCATTTTCTTATAACGAAGTCCTTCTTTATATTCGTTACCATCTTTATCTAGTACCCATCCAGCTTCTTCTAATAATGCAACAGCATTATCTAGACTATATGGATATTGATTTAACTTTTCATTTAATTCTGCTCTTGATTCTTGGTAGAACCACATTGACTCACCATAAGGTCCGTCAACTACTGATCCATGTCCACCTGTAAATGCTCTAGCAAACTCATTTCTATCTAATAGATGAGTAAGTGCTTGACGTACTTCTACATCTCCAGTTGGTCCAAAGTCACAAGAAAGTACTACTTTACCATATCCTGCACGTGGATAACTAGTATAGTCAAATCCACCATCATCAACTAAGTCAAGACCTGCGTTGATTTCATCTCCACTTGCCAATTTAGATAATAAATCTACTTGGCCTGTAGCTAATTCATCTAGTGCAGTTGCTTGGTTAACTTTTTTGTATATTACAGTTTTTATACTTGGCTTTTGTCCAGTATAGTCGCCTATAAATGTTTCATTAATTTCAAGAACTGCTGTTTTTGATGCTTCATCATAGTCTTTTAGAACATAAGCACCTGTTGAAGGATAACTTCCAACACGTTGTGCGTTCATATGATCTTTGAAATCTTCAGCAATAAAATTGTCTGTGAAATAAACTCCGTCTCCATCATCTAATATGTCAACATCTTCATTAGTCCAGTAAGCTAGGTTTTCAGGTCCTACGCCTACATTTGCTAATTCATAGAAATATGGAAGATGTTCTGCAGCCATAGTAACTGAGAAAACGTAATCATCAAGTAATCTTACACCTTCAAATACCTTAGTCTCTCCCTTAGAGAAAGGACCCCAACCAACAAAGTATTGTCCTGCGTTGTTTTTTGCTCCTAATTCAGCTACTTGCTTTGATGACCAAAGTGCTACGGAAGCAACATAATCTTTTGCAGTAATTGGAGTACCATCATGATAAACTAAATCTTCTCTGATAGTAAATTCAAATGTTTTTGAACCGTCGTCATTTTCTGTAGTCTCATAATTGGTAACTATAGTTTCGTTTAATAGGTACTCTCCTTCAAATGTCATATCTACTGTTCCATATCCTGTTATGAAATTGTAAATATTGTAGTCTGAAGCAGCATTTTGCCAATATGGAACCCAGTCACCTGTTAACTCTGTAGTGTCCCCAATTGTAATTTGTCCCATAGGTTCACTTGGTCTACCGGCTACATCTTCGCCTTCATCTTCTTCTTGATCAACATCTGGAGTTTCTTCACCAGTATCTACTGGATCATCTGGTTCATCAGTTTTTGTACAACCAACCAAGAATGTTGATACTACTAATGTTAAAATTAGTAAAAAAATAATGCTTTTTTTCATCATTTTTTCTTTCCCCCTTAATAATATTTATATTTTAAAAAGTAAGCACGAAGTATTCGTACCCCCTCTCAAAAACAGATAAATTTTACAACTTTGAATTTGTAGCTAAAAATTAAAACAAATATTAGTCATAATTTGAACGGTTAATGATATTTTATGTTATTTCTAGTTAATTTAGAATTGCAATTGGGAAGTCCTGTATATATTCTAATACAAAATCTAAAAAAATTCAACTAGTTTTATTCTAGCTTGTCTAAATACAAAACATAAAATAAATGAACTATCACTATTATTATATATACTTTCTCTAAATAGTCAATTAATTCCCACTAGTTATTTAATTAGCAAACATTTAATAATATGTTTTGTTGGTTGGTCAATGGCTTATTCAGGATGTTTACCCTAGTTCACAAAGTTATTTATAGGATATTATTCTTTGTAGTTTTCTTTCAAGAAAAATATAGCTAAGGTTCCAGGACCTGAATGTGCACCTATAGCCCCACCTATTATATTAATCAAAAATGTTTCCGCCCCAAAACGTTCTTTAATCAAGCCTTGCAACTTTATTGCCCCATCTAAGTCGTCCCCATGGCTTATACCTATTATTTGTTCCTTAAGATTTGCATTCTTACTTCTTCCCTCCATTAAATCCAACATCTTCTTGTAAACCTTTGTTTTACCCCTAACCTTTTCTAGGGGAATCAATTTGCCATCATCCACATGAAGAACAGGTTTTATGCTAAGTAATCCACCTATAAAGGCCTGAGTCCTAGTAACACGTCCACCCCTGAATAGGTACTCTATATTGTCCACAGTAAATATATGTTCCATATTTGTCTTGTAGAATTCTATAGCCTTTAAGATTTCTTCTTTAGTTCTTCCTTTTCTTGCCAATTTAGCAGCATATAATACTATAAGTCCAAAACCAGCAGATGCAGCTTTTGTGTCTATTATATCTAAATCAAGATCTGGATATTCCTCTAGAATCATATCCTTCACAATAACTGAAGTCTGATAAGTCCCAGATAAACCTGATGAAAATCCTATATATATTACACTTTCCTTGTCTTTTCCATATTCTGTAAATTTTTCCTTAAAAGAATTTGCTGATATTTGAGCAGTTTTATAGATTTCTCCATTTCTCATGTCACCATAAACCTTTTCAGGACTTATTGAAACTTTATCAAAGTATTCCTTATCATCTTTTATAAGTATTATCGGTAGTATGTCTATCTTATATTCTTTAATAATATTATCCGGTAAATCACATGCACTATCAGTTAATATTTTTACCGTCATACATTATCACCCCTTTAATATTATTATACACTATTTACTTAAAATAATGAAAGATATATTAGGTAAATAAGCATAAATTCTATATTTTAAAAATAGATTATATTACTACTGTTTAGGAGTTGAGAGTTATGAAGTTGTTTTTTGTTAAGAAAAAAGTCATTTATTGGATAATAGGAATTGCTATTGCCTTATTTTTTCTTTTACTTGTTTATCTTTTATATACCAAATAAAAAGATAGCAGATTAATCTGCTATCTTTTTATTTAAGTTAATCGAATAGTATTTATTGATAAGTGTATCTAATTTTTCACTTGCTTTTATTATTTTGTCTTTATTTGTATTTTTAATTAATATCTTATTTAATTCCTCTCTTTGCATCTCTATCTCTTCTTTTAACCTGTTTATTTGCATATAAGTACCTTTCCTTTTCGTTTTTAAGTTTATGTGTGGTATGGTATATATTATTGTCTATTTACATATACATTAGCAAGTTACCCAATCAATTTAACATTAATATATGTATAATAAAATTTTATATCCACTCCTGTCGATTATTCTTTATATAATCTGCCATTTCCGTTGAATAAAAATTATTTATTTCTTTTATGATTTTATTTTTAATAGAATCTAATTTAATGTTGTCAATGGAATATATTGGTAACACATTTACTGATGTCCCTGTCATAAAGGCTCCTTCAAGTTTGTGTAATTCTTTTTTTGAGATAGATTCTTCTATTATTTTAATATTTAATTTTTCACACGCTTTAAATATATGTTTTCTTGTAACGCCTAAAAGTACATCTTTAGCTTTGGCTGTATAAACCTTGTTATTTTTTACAAAAAACATGTTTGATCTACTTCCCTCTAAAATGTAGCCTGATTTATTCACTAATAAGGCTTCAAAAGCACCTTGTTTTTTTAATTCCCTAGAAACTTCTTCTTTGAAAGTAGAAAATAGAACTTTTGCATTAGGATTATCTCTTTCGTGATCAAATAAAATTGTATGTATTCCATCTGTATAATAATCTTGTGGTGGATAAAAACTTTCTATAAAATAAATTAAAAATATTTTTTCTTTGTTTTGCCTCTCGCCTAATAATAACTTTATATTTAATTTATTTACATTGTTTTTCACAATCAAACTTTTTATATACCCTTTTATCTTATCTTTATCTACTTCTATGGTATAGTTTTTTAACTCTGCAGACCAATACATCCTATCTAAATGTTCTTCCAAAAATAGTGGGACCCCATCTATTATTCTAATAACCTCATATATAGACGGTTTCTCTATCTCTTTAAATATATTTGATTCATCTACTTTTTTAATTGTTCCATTCACAATAAAATAATCTTTAATTGCCTCTTGCTTCAAAGCTATCCCCTCTTTATTGTTAATTATTTAGTGCCTCTAAATTTAACATTATAACATCCTTTTTAATCCTATTCAACCTAATACTTTTTTTTGATAAAGATTTTTTCATATCCATAATAGATAAATTAAGTTTTTCTAATGTTTTTAATTTTTCTTTATCATCTTCTTTTATTTTTATTCTGATTAAATTTATATTTTTCTCTCCTTCTTCTAAAATAACTTCACCATTATTTACCTTGTTGTTCATACCCATTAGATAAGATTTATAAACTGCATATTTAATCTTATTTATTTCTCCTTTTATTTCATCTTGATATAAATTAAAAATAGGATTTAAATTCAAAAAACATTCTGCGGCAAAATTATAAATATCTTCAATATTCTTATCCTCTATGGATTTAGTTAATTCACTTAAGCTATTTCTAAAATCATCTGCCATTTCCCCGGTCATTCCCTTTTTGATTCCTTCGTTTTCATAATCATTCCATTTTTGATGAATATCTTCAATCTTCTTTTGTATTTTTTCCCAGTTCTCTTTTGATTCTTTGTTTTTTTCATCTTCATTTTCTTTTTTTTCTTCTTTATCTTTTTTAGGTTTATCTACATCTTCTGTGTTATCTTCTAGACTTTTATCCTCACTATTTTGTGTGTCTTTCTCTCCCTGGGATTTGTTTTCTTCCATTTTGGAGTTATTAGTGTCTTCTTTTTCTTTTTCCTTTTCATCAGGCCTCTTTTTATTTTCCTTTTCAATATATGTTCCATCTAAAAGCATCTCTATTTTTTCTGTATTTTTTAATATATCCTGAATATTATCACTTACGCTACTTATGGAGTCTGGTGCTTTATCTTTCTTTTTATATTTAACTTCTTCCTTACTTTTACTGCAATTAGTTGAGAATAATATTAATAATAACAATATTATATATAATTTTCTCTTATAATATTTATCCCTTTTCATAAAAATCACCTCTAGATTATTATCTCCAGAGGTGGATAAATTATTATAATATAGGTGATAAAAGTCTTGAAACTGATTCTTTTATCCTTACTAAATTATTTCTTTGATTGTGTTCTTCTAAAGTAATTTCTTTGCAATGTTTTAAATCACTTATAAATTTATCCGTAAGTTTTAAATTTATAGCTTCATCATAAACAAAAGCATTGACTTCAAAGTTTAATTTAAAGCTTCTTATATCCAAATTTGCTGTGCCTACTGAAGACACAAAATCATCCATTAATACAACTTTTGAATGAAGAAATCCCTTTTCGTATGTATAAAATTTTACACCTGCTTTTAATAAATCTCCAATGTAACTCATACTAGCCCAATATACAAAGGGATGATCTGGTTTACAAGGGATCATAACCCTAACATCTAAGTCAGATAGGCCTGCTAACCTTAAAGCCTCTAATATACTTTCATCAGGTATAAAATATGGAGTTTCTATATATATTTTTTCTCTTGCATTGGATATCATTCTTAAATACCCATCTTTTACACTAGGCCATTTTGAATCTGGGCCTGAGGATACTATTTGTATACCCGAGCTTCCTAAAGATTCTTCTTCATGTAAATAAGATTGACATCTGTTTATTTCTTCTCCCGTAGAAAATCTCCAATCTAAAAAGAACCTCCATTGTAAGGATGAAATAGCTGAACCCACTATTTTCAAATGAGTATCTCGCCAATGTCCAAATTTCTTATATAGGCCTAAATATTCATCTCCAATATTGAATCCACCTATAAAAGCTTCATATCCGTCTACTATACAAATCTTCCTATGGTTCCTATAATTAATCCTTAAGCTTAAAAAAGGTACAAATGGCGGGAAAAATACTCCAACTTGGGCACCAGATGCTTCTAATCGTTTAATGTCCCTTTTTCTTAACTTTCTTCCTCCCATCCCATCTATTAGAACTTTAACCTCTACTCCCTCTTTTGCTTTATTGCAAAGCACATTTATGACCTTATTTCCAAGATCATCTGATTTAAAGATATAATATTGAAAATGAATATAATTTTTAGCACTATTTATACTTTCTATTAATGCATTGAATTTATCCTCACCTTCAAAATATATTTCCACATTATTATCTTGTGTAAAAAAAGATTCTGAGCTAATTAAATGCATTTTTATTAGTCCTTCATACTTCAGATAATTAGGATCTTTATACCTATATTCTTCATTTTCCATTTGATTTTCTTGTTTCAATACAATATCCCTAAAACAATAATCATCTACCTCTTTTGATTCAAACATCTTTTTTTTACTTAAATCCTGACCTATAAATAAATATAATATAAATCCTAAACCTGGTAGAAATGTTAGTACCATAAGCCAGAGTAATGTTGATGTAGGATTTCTTCTTTCGAAGAATATTAATACTATGGCAAATAGAATATTTAGCCATAATAAGCTACTAAATATTATTCCATAATTCCTAAATAAGAAATTCATATCATCACCCTAAACCAATTATTTTTTAGATTTATATCTTTTATTCCCATCTAATAATCTTTTTCTAAT
>CAZWTU010000016.1:24980-29780 GCA_964637035.1 uncultured Tissierellaceae bacterium | reverse complement strand
CTTTTATAATTAGTAACAAAACTACTACCGGCGGCAATAACATCAATGGGTTCATGTTAAATGTAGCATCTAATGTATTAAGAATTAAATTATATGCTGTCCCATCGACGACACCCGAGCTGTATTTCATTCCTAAAATTAAGTATAGGATCAGAGAAACAATATATCCAGGAACTGTAGTATACAGCATATGTTTAATATGATCAGTTAATTCTACTCGTGCAACTGCAGATGCAAGGTTCGTTGTTTCTGAAAGTGGTGATAATTTATCTCCAAAATATGCTCCAACCACTATTGCTCCAACAGTATACTCTAAAGGTATTCCTAACCCTGCTGAAATTCCTACCAAAGCTACTCCGATGGTAGATATGGTTCCCCAAGATGTTCCAGTCATAATTGACATTAGAGAGCATATTATACACGCTAAAACTAAAAACAATCCAGGATTTAATATTTTCATTCCGTAATACATCATAGTAGGTATAGTTCCAGATATCATCCAAACTCCTACCATAATTCCTACTAACATTAATATAACAGCAGGTACTCCCATTGCTCTAATTCCATCTAGCATATGTTCTTGTATATCTTCCCATTCCACACCTAAGATTAAAGCAAATACAGAGGCTGTAGCGGCTGAAATTATTAATGTTGCTGTAGTATCCAAACTAAGGATAAGTTTGCCAACAATAATTATTACCATTGAAACTAATACCATTATAATAGCATTGGTTGAACTGATCTTAAAACCTTCTTTTCTCTCTGTCATTACATAAACCTCCAATTATAATATTTTACTCTGTACTCCGGAGTACAAAACACTTACTATTAATAGTTGCAATAATCATACCAACGTTTTTCTATTGTTGTTTCCATCATTTCAATCCTAAAAGCAAAATATCTTTCTATATTGTAAAGATATTTTTACAATCCGAAAGATATTTTGCGTATCATTTTAATTTTATCAAGGAAATAACAAAAAAATATCATACTCGGGAATCCCAACTTTTTTCCTGAGTATAATAAAAAACTCTTTATTTACAACACAGCTTTATTAAAGTAATACCCCTCTCCCCATTTAGTCATTATATATTTATTGTTTGATGAGTCAGTTTCTAATTTTTCTCTTATACGTCTAATGTGAACATCTACAGTTCTGTAATCACCATAGTAGCCATACCCCCATACCAAATCTAACAGTTCTTCTCTTTGGAAGACCTTACCAGGACTGGATATAAGTACAAAAAATAAATCAAATTCTTTTCCAGTCAAGTTTATATTCTTATCTTTTATATTAACTTTTCTTCCCACAGTATTTATTGTAAAGTTATTTACCTTTACTACCTGATTGTTAAAAGCTTGATTTTTATAATTTAACCTACGGAAAATTGCTTTAATTCTTGCTTTTAACTCTAATATATTAAAAGGCTTTACTAAATAATCATCTGCCCCATATTCTAAAGCTAGTATTTTATTTATATCTTCATCTTTTTCTGTTATAATTATAATTGGTATTTGGCTAGCCCTACGGATATCCTTACATATGTTTAAACCACTTTCATCTAACAATATTAAGTCAAGTAATACTAGATCATATTTATTTTTATTTATTTTATTCATGGCTTTCTCGCCTTCATGGATTGCATCTACTATATACCTATCCTGCTCCAAACTATATTTTAAGCCCTTAACAAATGATTTATTGCTATCAATTATTAATATCTTTTCTGCCATTTTTCCACCTCTTATTATAAATTTATCATTTGCTTAGAACTCTTTTATCTTCTTGTCTTTTTGTTAATTTAATTTGATCAAAGTATTCTAAAAGACTAATACTTACTTTTCTATTTGTATTTAATAAATCTCTAAATTCTCCAATGGATATTGAACCATTGTCTCTTATATAATCTTTTATTTTTTCTACTGCTGATTCATAAAAGGTCTTTTCTAAATAGATTTCTTCATTTAATTTTACTATGTCTCCCTGGCTGATTAGCCAAGTAAATATTTCTTCTATTTCTTCTTTTTTGCCTTTGACCAGTGTTTCTAATTCTTCTTTTTTATGTGGTTGATACCCACTATCTTTAAAGGCTTTTAGTATACTAGAACTTATTTGTTTTTGTTCCTCATTTATTCCTATTTCAAAGTCTTTAAGGGCTACATTTTCTAATATTTGCTTTAAATGATTTTCTTCTATCAATAAATCTATAAATGCTTCTACTACCCTAGCTTTTACTTTAGCAAAATACTTACTTCGAATTTCTTCCTTGGCCATTCCAGTTCTTAAGGGGTACTTATTGTGAAATACACCTAATTCTTTTATAATTTCATCCTTTATTGTATTATAATAATTAATATGAATAATGTGCAAATCCCTTGTTAAAGGAAATAAAATAATTTTCTTTTCTTCCTTAAGTGCTTCAACTTCTCTTTTAATGTTTTCTTCTAACATGGAGGTTGAAACAGCTAATTCTTTGGTTGTAGGAAATTCCTTTGATTTTTCTTCTATAATATTTTCAATTATATCCTTTGGGGAACCCATTTCTTTTATTTCTAATTCTTTTATTCCATCTTCATCAAATCTTTTTTTCTTCATAGAATTTGGCTCTAATATTTCTCCTCCACCTATGGTAAACATAGGAGAATAAAAACGAATGATAAATTTATCTCCTCTTTTAGCAGTTATTTCTTCTTCTAGTATAAGTTGTGCATAAGCTTCTTCCCCCGGTCCTAGATTTTCCTTATCTAAAAGTACTATTCTACACAATACTTCCTTTGTACCTATATAAAGCCTAACCCTTGTCCTATTTTCTATAAATCTATCCATACTTTTTATAAGTTTTACCCTGACATCAACCAGGCTAGTGTTTTGCATAGAATCAATAGGAGCAATAGTATCCCCCCTATCTATATCATCTTTTTTCAGACCTGCCAAATTCATAGCCACCCTTTGGCCACCATAGGCTGTTTCTGCGTCCTTGTCATGTACCTGTAGTGTTCTTATCCTAGCTTTTGCCCCTCCAGGAAACACCTGAACCTCATCACCTAAATTAAATTTTCCAGACAGTAATGTTCCTGTAACTACTGTACCAAATCCAGACATTGAGAATACCCTATCCACTGGAAGCCTAGGCATATCATCCACATCTTTATCTTCTAAATCCTTAGAATATTCATCTACAAGTTGTATTATTTTATCCATTCCCTGCTTTTCAGTAGATGACGCCCTTATTATAGGAGCATTTTCTAGAAATGTTCCTTTTATTTCCTCCCTTACTTCCTCTTCAACCATTTCTATCCATTCTTCTTCTACTAAATCTGATTTTGTAAGAACTACAAATCCTTTTTCTATACCTAATAAATCTAAAATTGATAAATGTTCTAAGGTTTGAGGCATTATAGATTCATCTCCAGCTACAACTAGGATAACTATGTCTATTCCTATTACTCCAGCTAGCATGTTTTTGATAAACCTTTCATGACCTGGTACATCTATTATACCTGCTCTTTGTCCCGAAGGCAGGTCAAAGTAGGTAAATCCTAATTCTATGGATATACCTCTTTTCTGTTCTTCTTTTAATCTATCAGTATTTCTTCCTGTAATAGCCCTAATTAAAGTTGTTTTACCGTGGTCAATATGGCCTGCTGTTCCAATAATTACATGTTTCATTTACTATTCTCCTCTTTAAACCTATCTAAAACAAAGTTTACACCTTCTCCTATTATATTAAATTCTTCTCTTTTAATAGTTCTAACATCCATATATATTTTATCTTTATATAATCTAGTTATAATAGGTATTTTATATTGTCTTAGCTTGTTTTCAAATTCTTGTGTACTTAAACCATCCAATGATAAAACTATACATTTTGTAGGAAGTTTTTCCAGTGGAAGTGATCCTCCACCTACTTCTGAATAGCTATCTTCTATAGATATACTTATTTTGTTATCCTGTATTTTTGCATTTAATAATTCTTTAAGTTCTGAGGCCTTTGCCTCTAATTCCTTTAATGGAATTGATAGCATTTTTAATGTAGGTATTTCTTCCAAAGCCAAATCCTTATCTAAATAATATTTAAATACACCTTCTAAGGCTGAAATAGTAAATTTATCTACCCTAAAAGCCCTGGTTAATTGATTGCTTTTCATTTTTTCAATGTATTCTTTTTTACCAACTATTATACCTGACTGGGGACCACCTAATAATTTGTCTCCACTAAATGTAACAATGTCTACACCTTTCCTTAATGATTCTTGGACTGTAGGCTCGTATTCAATGCCAAGTTTTGATAAATCAACTAATACTCCACTACCTAAGTCTTCAATAAGTGGTAAATCATATTTTTCTTTTAGGTCTATTAACTCCTCTGAATCAACATTAGATGTAAATCCTTGTATCCTATAATTACTTGTATGAACTTTAAGCAAGCCACCTGTTTCTTCATTTATAGCTTTTTCAAAATCCCATAAATGAGTTTTATTTGTTGTACCAACAGCAACTAATTTAGCTCCACTTTCCTCCATTACATCTGGAATCCTAAAAGACCCTCCTATTTCTATTAATTCTCCCCTAGATACAATAACCTCTTTTCCCTTGGCTAAGGTACTAAGTACAAGCATGACTGCTGCAGCGTTGTTATTGACTACCATGGCTGCTTCCCCGCCAGTTATTTCTACTATTATATCCTCTAAATGATCATATCTAGACCCTCTTTTACCTGTACTTAGGTCATACTCAAGATTGCTATAATTAGTAGATACTTCAGCTATATTATCCATTATCCTTTTATTAATAAGAGA
>CAZWTU010000016.1:0-24880 GCA_964637035.1 uncultured Tissierellaceae bacterium | reverse complement strand
GTCTGAGGATCAAACAATACATCTTCTACATTCTTTGCTATGCCCTCATTTATATATACATTTTCACCTACATAATTTCTATTTGAATAAGCCCCCGCTGGAATCAACCCCATACCAGCATATTCTAAAGCTTTTTCTAAAATTGGTACATTTTTATGGTTTATTTTTATTGTTACATTGCTACCCATGGCCATTTCCAGCGAATGTCCTAATAATCCAAATCCGGTTACATCGGTTAAGCTATTAATACCTCCTACTCGATCTATGGCTTCTTTTGCATATTTATTTAATGTAGACATTATTTTTACTGCCTCTTCATAAGTTGATTCATCAATTAATTCACCTTTTATAGCCGTATTTATTATACCTAATCCTAGAGGTTTTGTAATAATTAGGATATCTCCAGCTTTTGCATTGCTGTTAGATAGAACCTTATCAGGATGTACAAATCCTGTAACAGAAAGCCCATACTTAGGTTCATCATCTTCTACAGTATGACCTCCTACTATTAAAGCTCCTGCTTCTATTACCTTATCATGTCCTCCCTTTAAGATTTCTGCCAGTACATCTGTACTTAAGCAATTGGGAAAGCAAACTATATTCATAGCTAATTTTGGTTCTCCTCCCATTGCATATACATCTGAAAGAGAATTTGCAGCTGATATTTGCCCAAAAGTATATGGATCATCTACTACTGGTGTGAAAAAATCCAAAGTTTGGATCATTGCTAATTCCTTATTTATTTTATATACTGCTGCATCATCCGATGTATCTAAACCTACTATTAAGTTTTCATCATTACTTTTTGGTAGTTGGCACAAAACCTGCGCCAATATATCTGGTCCGATTTTCCCCGCTCAACCAGAAGTTTTACTTAGTTGTGTTAATCTCTTTTCCATTTTCTTCAACTCCTTATTTAGTTACAATTAAATCTTTTACTGCATCGAATTTTTTATCTCCTATTCCAGAAACATTTTTTATATCTTCTATTATACTAAACTTATTGTCTTTTCTATAGTTTATTATCTTTTCCGCCGTAACTTCCCCAATTCCTGGTAAGGACATTAGTGCTTCTTTAGTGCAATTGTTTATATTTATCTTACCCATATTATCTTTATTCCCAACTTGATAACTTTCAATTGATATATCTTCAATATCTAGTATTTCTTCCCCAATCTTTGGTATATATATTTTATCCTCATCAGATAATTTCCTAGCTAAGTTAATTTTATCAATATCTGCGTCTTTTTTCAATCCTCCTGCATATTCAACAGCATCTTTTAATCTTTCACCTTGTTTTAATTCTACAATTCCTGGATTATATATTTGCCCGCTTATATGTATCATAATAATTGTGTCTTCAATAATTTCTTCTGTATCCTTTGGTTCCATACCTACTTCTAAGTCTTCACCTAAGTTTTTTAATTGCTTTTCTTTTTCAAGAATTTGCAATTGTGTCTCTTTCTCATTAATTTTATCTAACAATACAAATTTAAAAAACACCCCAAAAATTATTGTAAAAACAATTACTAGTATAACGATTTGCTCTCTTTTTGTAAAGTTATTCATTGAAAAATCCTCCTTAATCTTTTGTCATACTAGTATAATTCTACATAATTCCTTTTTATCCTTCATTTTTTTAAATATTTTTGGTATAATTAATTTATTACACAAAGGTGGTGGATTATTTGAAGAAACTTTTAACGTCTTTTGTCCTTATTATTATTATATTTAGTACATATTCTTTTTCCTTTGGGGATGATTTAAATTTACAGGCTGAATCAGCAGTCTTAATCGATTATGATACTTTAGAAATCTTATATGAAAAGCATCCTAATCAAAAATTGTATCCTGCTAGTACTACTAAAATTATGACTGGTATATTAGCTATAGAAAATGGTAACCTAGATGATTTAATAACTATAGATCAAGAAGTAGTAGATTTAACAGATGGTAGCCACATAGCCTTGGAACCTGGGGAAATATTAACATTAGAACAATTATTAGACGCTTTGCTTATTGAATCTGCTAACGATGCGGCTGTTGCACTTGCTAAGTATGTATCTGGTAGCGTAGAGGATTTTGCTAAGCTTATGAATGAAAAAGCAATATCCCTAGGGGCAATGAATACTAATTTTGTAAATCCTAATGGCTTGCCTGATGAAAAACATGTAACTACAGCATATGATTTAGCCCTTATAGCTAAATATGCTATGGAAAATCCTACTTTTAGTAATATAGTTAAAAATTATACAGCTACTATTCCACCAACAAATAAAAAAAATCAAGAAAGATATCTTAAGTCAGGAAATAAATTACTTTATTCTAGTAATAAAATCCTTTTAAACGATGAAAAAATCCCCACTAAATATGAGGGTGTCAATGGGGTTAAATCTGGGTATACAGTGGTTTCTGACCATTGCCTTGTAACTTCCTTAGATAAAGATGGTCATAGATTTATTGCTGTTGTCTTAAAGGCTAACAGTCAAAATATCCATTCCGATACACATAAATTACTTAATTATGGCTTAGAAAATTTTGAAAAAATAAAAGTTTGCTTTGCTAATCAATTTATTGATAACTTCAATGTTGAAAATGGTGTTTTACCTTTTGTATCTGGAATAACTAAATCTGATGAGTATTATATTATAAACTACAAAGACAAAGATAATATAAAAGAAATTTTCTCCTTTGATGAGGTCTTGGAAGCCCCCATAAAGGAAGGTCAGCCCATAGGTAGTGTCAAGTATCTACTACATGGGAAAGTCATCGCAGAAACAGACATAGTGGCCACCATGTCTATTGAGCAAGTCCCTGTAACTAGTCTTTGGTCAAGGATTATTAAAAAATGGTATATTGTTATTTTTATAGTTTTAATTCTTTCTAGGATTATAGCTATATCTATTAATAATAGGAAACGTAAGCTTAGAAGGAAACGAACTACTCTGTATAAAGTTTAAAAAATAGGTAGAACATAAAATTATGTTCTACCTATTTTTCTAAAACTATACCGATGCTATAGCTTCTATTTCTATATCTGCATCTTTTGGCAATCTAGCAACTTCAACTAAAGCCCTAGCTGGTTTATGTTCTCCAAAGAATTCTGCATAAACTTCGTTAATTACACCAAAATCATTCATATCTTTTACGAAAACCATAACCTTAACTATATCTTCTATTTTAGCATTTCCCGCTTGTAAAACTGCTCGCACATTTTCTAAAGCTATTTTTGTTGCTTTTTTTATATCTCCTGAAATTAATTCCCCAGTGACAGGATCCATTGGTAATTGGCCTGAAGTAAATATTATATTTCCTGTTTTTACTCCTTGAGAATACGGTCCCACAGCCACTGGTGCTTTCTCTGTTGCTAAAAATGTATTTTTCATGATTTCCTCCTAGTTGTTTTTTTCTTCATTTTTTTCTTCCCTATTATGTGTCCAAAGTCTTTCAAGATCATAAAAATCACGTTCTTCTTTATGGAATACATGAACTATGATATCGCCTAGGTCAAGAAGTATCCATCTTCCGCTTCTATATCCCTCTTTAGAAATTTCCATCTCTTCTTCCTTTAATACTTTTGATTCTACTTCATCTGCAATTGCCATAACTTGTGTTGATGAATTCCCACTAACTATTACAAAGTAATCAGCTATAGGAGTAAGCTCTGATATGTTTAAGACCTTTAAGTCTATTCCTTTTTTATCTTCACATGCTTTTGTAATTATGTCTAATTTCTTCTCCAAATCTATCATCCAAACACCTCCTTTTTCATAATATTTATTATCAAGTAGTTTCTTGCTTCCACCGTCCTAGTATGTATAAGAATCTGATTGTCAATTAAAAAATTGATTGTCTTATCCATAGCCATTATTATACTCTTATCTAAATCCTCATATGCCATTTTCCTTACTTCTTCTATTCCTTGAAAGTTTCTGCTAGGCTCAATATAGTCTGCTATAAAAATTATTTTATCAAATAAGGTCATATTTTCTCTACCAGTAGTATGATATTTTATTGCATTTAATATTTCTTTATCTGTAACTTTAAACTTAACTTCAGCTATTTTTGCCCCCAATGGCCCATGTATCAATTCCTTATTATCTCTCATGTAAGTGTCTAGAATTATACCAAAGTTATTTGCTGTTTTCAATAGTTGTGTCTTATCCTGTATTTTCCCACAATCATGTAATATACTAGCAATTTCTAGCTTTTCTTTATTAACATCATGTATTTCACCTAATTTCAAAGCAATTTCCATTACCCTTAAAGAATGCAAATATCTATTTTCTCCAATATATTTTATTATTTCTTTTTCCATACAATTATTCATTTGTCTTTTCCTTATATATAGCATTTTCTAATATATATTTTTCCACCTTTTCTTCTACTAAGTATTTTATACTTATATTGTCTTCTACTCTTTGCCTTATTTCAGTGGAAGATACAGGGAAAATTGGAGAATATATTTGGTTTATGTCCATATTATATTGGGTTTTTAATTCATTTAATTTTTCTACTGTTTTTTCCTCATCTTTATCTAACCTATAAAAAAGTATAAATTTACATAAGCCTACCAACTCCTTAAATTTATACCACTTTTCTATTTGAAACAATATATCTGAACCTATTATAAAGTAAATTTCATCCTCTTTATACTTATCATTTAAGTATTTTATAGTATCTATAGTATAGTTTATGCCAGTTCTTTCTATTTCAATAGTAGATACTTGAAAAAAAGGATTTGATTTTATAGCAAGTTCAATCATTTTACATCTTTTCTCAGGATTTGTGATTTCCTTATTATCCTTGAAAGGATGTTTGCCAGAAGGTATAAAAATAACTTTGTCTAAATTAAGAGATGTTCTGGCATATTCCCCTATTATTAAGTGTCCATTGTGTATAGGATCAAATGTACCCCCTAATATTCCAACTTTCATTTTAACCCTCCAAAAATTAAAATTCTGCCTTAGAAAAAACTCTAAAGCTAGTCTTTATGTTATGGCAACTTTATACTTTTATTTTCTTCTGATTCTCTATATATAACAAATTTATTGCCTATACTCTGTACGAATTCAGAATTTGTTTTTTCAGTTACTTCTCTGGCAACTTCTGTAGTGTCTAATAAGCTATTATTTAGAACATTTATCTTTATTAATTCTCGTACTTCCAATGCTTCTTCTACTTGTTTTATAAAATTATCGCTTAATCCATTTTTACCTATTTGAAAAAGTGCTTCCATAGTGTTTGCCTTGCTTTTCAAATAAGCTCTTTGTTTTCCCGTTAACAATTGATCCCCTCCTTATAATCTTTGTGTTTAGTCAAAAAATTCAAATTCGTATTCACATATAAATACACTTTCATTTTCATTTATTCCAAGTTCTCTTAATTGATCTATTACCCCTCTTTTTCTTAAGATTTCTTGGAAATATCTTAAAGAGTCTGCATTATCAAAATAAGTTGATTCCAAAAGCCTTTCTATAAAGTCCCCTTCAACTATATACTGACCATCTTCTTTTTTGACTATTATTTGCTTGTCTTCATCTGTTTCTTCCTCTTCAAATATATAGTCTTCATCAAAGGTTTCATAATCCCACTGGGCATTTGATAACAATTCCCACATTCCATATTTTAATTCTTCTATTCCTACTAAGCTTGCAGCTGATACAGGATATATCTTATACCCTTTGTCTCCTACTTCCTTTTCCAATCTTTCTAAAACTTCTTCTTTATCTTCTTCATTTAATATATCTATTTTATTAGCAGCAATTATTTGAGCTTTATCTTCAAGTTTTATATTATATTGGCTTAATTCATTGTTTATCTTATTAAAATCATCTATAGGATCCCTAGCTTCTGAACCAGATATATCTAATACATGAACTAATACCTTTGTTCTTTCTATATGCTTCAAGAAGTTATGACCTAGCCCTAGTCCTTCATGGGCTCCTTCTATTAATCCTGGTATGTCTGCTATTATAAAGGATTTCTCATCTCCTATTCTAACAACCCCAAGATTAGGTTGTAGTGTTGTAAAATGATAATTTGCAATTTTAGGTTTAGCTGCAGATATGGTAGATAATATTGTAGATTTCCCTACATTAGGAAAGCCTATTAGTCCAATATCTGCAATAAGTTTGAGTTCTAGGGTTATATCTCTTTCCTGGCCTTTTCTCCCAGGTTCTGCAAATGTCGGAGCTTGCCTAGTGGCAGTAGCAAATTTCGCATTCCCCCTACCACCTCTACCGCCTCTAGCTATTATAAAGGTTTGATCTTTTTCTTTTAAATCTACTATTACTTTTCCAGTATTTTCATCTTTTACTAATGTACCTACTGGAACCTTTAAAATTATATCTTGTCCAGCTTTACCAAATTGCTTTTTTGATCTTCCATCTTCTCCATTATTACCTGGATATGCTCTTTTGTATTTAAAATCCATTAAGGTTCTTATGCCTTCATCGGATTTTAATACTATATCCCCCCCATTACCTCCATCTCCACCATAAGGACCTCCAGCCGGTTCAAACTTTTCCCTTCTCCATGCTACTGCACCGTTACCACCTTTACCGCCTTTTACATGTATCTTAGCTATATCACTAAACATTTATCATCATCCTTGTTTTGCTTAATTTTCTTCTTATATATTTTATACCAATATATAATTATTATACTCAATAGATTTGAAGCTCCTTAGGTTTGACCTACTAAACCTCACTACATTCGCTAAGTTAGGTCATTTTCCATAGTCTCGCAACTCAAATCTATTTGCTCGCTCCGCTCACATAGATTTGGTGCTCGTTACGTTTGACCTACATCAACTCACTACGTTCGTTGTGTTAGGTCATTTTCCATAGTCTCGCAACTCAAATCTATTTGCTCGCTCCGCTCACATAGATTTGGTGCTCGTTACGTTTGACCTACATCAACTCACTACGTTCGTTGTGTTAGGTCATAAAAATATAAGCCTACCAAAATGGTAAGCTTACAATCTATGCTAGCTCTTCTTCTAGAGCGTAAACGCTAACTTGTTTTTTGTCTCTTCCTTTTCTTTCAAACTTAACAACACCATCAATTGTTGCAAATAGTGTGTCATCCTTGCCCCTTCCTACATTGTGGCCAGGGTGTATTCTAGTTCCTCTTTGTCTTATAATTATGTTTCCAGATAGAACATATTTACCATCACCACTTTTAACTCCCAATCTTCTACCCGCACTATCTCTACCATTTCGTGAACTACCTACTCCCTTTTTAGAAGCAAATAATTGTAAATTCATTTTAATCATCTCTACACCTCCTGTATTTCAGGTTTATATACCCAGGGTAACTTTCAATTATGGATTCTATTCCTAGTACTAGAGTTTTAAGTACTATTTGTGTGTTTTCTAGCCTAGACGCCTCAATATTTTCAGGTAAAATTACATCTAGAAATCCAGTTTTCTCATCAATTGTATATTGAATTGCCTTTTCTTCAATGCCACAAACTTTAACCAAAGATAGTAGAGCAGTTTGTGATAAGGCAGATATTGCTGAGCAAACTATATCTATCCCATGCTGATCATAATTTGCATGACCACTTATGGAATATCTTCTAATATAATCATCTTTATCCCTATATATTTTAGCTTTTATCATATTATTAACCTACTATATTTTCAATTTTTAATTTCGTAAATGGTTGACGATGTCCTTGTTTCTTTCTGTAGTTCTTCTTAGCTTTGTATTTATAAACAATAATTTTTTTAGCTTTTCCTTGTTCTAATACAGTAGCTTCAACTTTAGCTCCTTCAAGATAAGGTTTGCCAGCAAGTAAATCGTCTTCTTTTGATACTAAAAGAACCTTATCAAAATCAAAGCTTGCTCCTTCTTCAGCATCTAATTTTTCTACATATACTACATCGCCTTCTTGAACTCTATACTGTTTTCCACCTGTTTCTATAACTGCGTACATATAAACTGCACCTCCTCTAACCAGTCTCACCAATGCAGGGTGCTATAAAAGTCTTTAAAACCCAGATTGAGTGGCTCTACACCCAATTAGTTTACCAAAATTGAAGATAAATGTCAACTGTTATTTTTTCTTATCTAATATCTATTTTCATAAGTTCAATCAATCTTTTAAAAGTTTATTAGAACTAAGCAATTTGGAGTTTAATGCATAATAGTTTTACCACTGCCCTTACAATGGGGACATTGTGTATAGAAGTTTGATCCTAAAGACCTTCTTGTTTTCTTTCTAGTTAATTCTACTAAACCTAGTTTTGTAATATCAACTATATTTGCTCTGTTTCTAGCCTTTGCAAGTTCTTTTTTCAGTGCAAATAAGAGTTGTTTTTTATCCTTTCTACCTTTCATATCTATAAAGTCTATTAATATTATTCCTGCTAAGTCTCTTAGCCTTATTTGCCTTGCTATTTCCTCTGTGGCTTCTATATTAATTTTCAAAACAGTATCCCCTAAGGACTTTGTCCCTATAAAACCACCTGTATTTACATCTATTACAGTAAGGGCTTCTAGTTGGTCTATAACTATATAACCCCCGCTCTTCAAATAAACTTCCCTACTTATAGCTCTTTTTATATCTTTTTGTATCTTTGCCTCCAAATCTACTGAAAAATCTGGATCCAACTTTATCTTATGGGAAAATTTAAATGGAAAGTGTTCTTCCATTAATATTAGATTTTCATAAGTTTCCCTACTATTAACTATTATTTTATTTATTTTTTCATTATAAACATCTCTTATTATTTGATATCCTAAATCTGGTTCCTTATAAATCAACTTAGGACAAGGTAGAAAATTTCTTTCTCTTTGAATTTTAGCATAAATATTTGACAAGATATCATATTCTTCTTTTATAATGTCTTCATCTATATTTTCTGATACGGTTCTAAATATAAGGCCAACTTCATTTTCCATCATATCTTTGCCTATGGTTTTCAGTCTTTTTATAGATTCTTTGCTTGAAATTTTCCTAGATATATTTATTTTCCTAGAATATGGGGTTAGGACTATATATCTTCCTGGTATTTCTATATGTGTACTTACCTTTGGGCCTTTAGTTCCCGTAGTTTCTTTTCTCACTTGTACTATTACATCTTCCCCAGCCTTGACAACTTCATTTATATTATATATTTTATCATCATATAATTGGTCCTTTAGAAGTGCATCCTTTACATACAAATAGGCATTCTTATCCTCTCCAATATCTACAAAGGCTGATGACATTCCCTTTAATACATTTACAACCCTGCCCCTATATATATTAGCTAATAATTTTTTATTTGCTCGCTCCTCCATATGAAATTCAACAAGATGATTATTTTCAACTACTCCAATTCTATCATTTTTTTCCCCAGAATCTATAAAAATATAATTCATTAAAATTCTCCTATCTTACAAAGGTTTGTATATATTATTATTCTCTTCTGCGTAAAGTTCTAACCTTTTAATCATTACAGAATCCAAATCTATATCTATGTTGGTTTCTTTTTTTATGGATGTAATTAGGTCTATTGGCCTTAAATTTCCATTTCCTCCAGCCTTCAACATTGTTTCTAATATAATACTTTTATTTTTACATTCCTTTACAGTTATATTACCTATTAGCCCTTTAACATTTACCTCTCGCTCTATTTTCCTTCTACCCTTCCTTTGTCTTTTTAAAATAAAAATTTCTTCTTTACTAAAGTAATCTTGAATATTTTTTTCCATTGTTTCCTTTTCTAAATCTTCATCAATATGAAATTTTATCTCATAAAATGCCCAGGATATTATTGAGGCTATAGACTCTTTTGTTTTAATATATTTAGCATCTAATATTTTAACATCTTTTGGCAACACCTTATTTAACCTTTCAATAAATTCTTCTATTGAAATCTTTTCCTCTAATTCCAAATCCATATATTCCTCTTCGCTTTCAATCCCTAAAGACAAGGGACTAGCTATGGAAAATTTAGGTTGTGGATTGAATCCTTGGGAATAGCTTACCTTTATCCCTGATTTATTAAATGCCCTATGAAATAACCTCATTAAATCTAAATGGCCTATATATCTTAAATAATTCCTTTTATTAAATTTTAATCTTACAATCAATTGAAAACACCTCTCATAAGACAATCTTCTATTCCACAAGCCCTACATTGTCCTCTACAATCCCCTGTAGTTTCTTCATTTAGGGATTTTTTATATTCCTTTATTAAATATTCTTTACTAACCCCGATATCTATAAAGTCCCATGGGAGTATTTCATCTAATTTTCTATCTCTTCTAGCATAAAATTCACCATCTAAATCTATCTCCTCTAATGCTTCAACCCATTTCTCGTAGTTATAATGTTCTGACCATCCATCAAATTTACAACCTTTTTCCCAGGCTCTTAGTATTAGTTTTGATACCTTCCTATCTCCTCTTGCAATAATAGCTTCTAAATAGCTAAGCTCCGGGTCATGGTAGTTAAATTTTACCTTTGGATCCTTTATGCTATCTTTCAATAAATATATTTTCCTACGGAATTCTTCAATTGAGTCTTGCCCTACCCATTGAAATGGTGTAAAAGGTTTTGGTATAAAGCAAGAAGCTGAAGTAGTTACCCTAAGGTTGCCCCTTCTTTCTTCCTTGGGCATGTCAAAAAACATATTTTTAACCATATATGCTAAGTCTTTTATACCTAGTATATCTTCATCCGTTTCTGTAGGTAGCCCTATCATAAAGTAGAGTTTTATGCCTGACCAACCTTCTTTAAACATATAGTTTACAGTATTCACTAAATCTTCTTCAGTTATTCCTTTGTTTATAACATTTCTAAGCCGTTGACTCCCCGCCTCTGGTGCAAAGGTAAGCCCTGATTTTCTAACCCTTTCTATCTCCTTCAATATATCTATACTAAAAGAATCTAATCTTAAAGATGGTAAAGAAACTCCTACTTTTTTACTTTCAAACCTTTCCATAAGTTTTGAAATCAATAAATATAATTCAGAATAATCACAAGAACTAAGTGATGATAAAGATACATTCTCATAGCCTGTACTCTCTATTAATTTTTCCGCTAATTCTATTATTCTGTCTACTGACTTTTCTCTCACGGGCCTATAAATCATACCTGCCTGACAAAATCTACATCCATGGGTGCAACCCCTAAATATTTCCATACTAACTCTATCATGTACCGTCTCTATTAAAGGCACTATGATTTTCTCTGGTGAATACATTGTATCTAAATCTTCTATTATTCTTTTCTTTATTATTTTTGGTGCTTCTTCTATTAAATTTATTCTTTCCTTTACGGTATTATCCTCATTGTATATTACGTCATAAAATTTAGGTACATAGATACCATCTAATTTAAGTATGGTTTTTAAAAATTCATCCCTAGTCTTACCCTGATTTTTATGTTCTTTGTATAGTTCTAATATTTCTAAAGTTACTTCCTCACCCTCACCTATTACAAAGAAATCTATAAAATCTGATAATGGTTCTGGATGAAATGCACAAGGGCCGCCTGCTAAGATTAGAGGATCATCTTCTCCCCTATCCCTTGCAAGTATTGGTATATTAGACAAATCTAATATATTTAATATGTTTGTATAACTCATTTCATATTGTAGTGTAAAACCTAAAAAATCAAAGTTTTTTACCTCTTCCTTGTTTTCTAAGCTATATAGAGGGAGACCTTCCTTTCTCATTTCCTCTTCCATATCAGTCCAAGGTGCAAACACCCTTTCACAAACAAAATCTTCTCTGTCATTTATTAAATTATATAATATATGAAGTCCTAAATGGGACATGCCTACATCATATACATCAGGATATGAAAAAGCGAACTTAACATCTATATTATTTAAATCCTTAATTACTGAATTTTCTTCCATTCCTATATATCTAGCCGGTTTTTCTACTCTTTTTAGAATCCTATCTAGTTTTTCTTTATTTATCATTAGCTACCACCTTTCTAGTAAATCAATATCCTAATATTATTTTATCAGATAAATATATATATTGGTAGTTAAATATAAATAATACCTGAAGGGTTATCTAAGCCCTACAGGTATTATTGTAGCTTATTTCATATTGTCTATTATTTCCACAGTAAACTTTTCAAAATTTTCCTTAGAGTTGTTTATAAACTTTACAAAATATTTGCCTACTTTTTCCCCATCATCTTTTATAGAAAAATCATAATATATATTTCTTTCAATAAAGCTAACTAGCTTATTTGTAGGCTTTGTATTTATTACTTTTATAATCAAAACAAATAAAACTATAAATAGAACCATAATTAACTTACTAATTATTTTATCAGTGTCAAGTATATCTTTGAAAAGCCTGTTTTTATACATAAATATCACCTCAATTAGTACTATCATATTTAATTTAGGCGAATTTTATACCATAATCAGTATGTTTTTACATTAAAATCATTATATTTTTTGTCTAGGGTAAAAATTTCTTCTAAATTCTTACTAATATATATTTCATTGTTTTTTGTAATAAAAACGGCTTCAATTCCCTCTAAAGAATTAATTAACTTTTTTCCTTCCTCTACACCTAAGACAAATAGGGTTGTAGAAAGAGCATCACCATCTATTGATTTTTCAGAGATTATGCTAACCCCTCCAATTTCATTTTCAGATGGATATCCAGTTTCTCTATCTAATATATGATGATAAACTTTATTTTCATGTTTAAAATATCTTTCATAACCACCAGATGTAACTATTGATTTATCCTTAATTTTTAATGTAGCTATATAATTGCCAGTAACTTCGAAGGGATTTTGTATACCTATAATCCAAGGAGTATTATCTTGTTTTATCCCATGTGCAAATAAATTACCCCCTAGGTCTATTATGGCAGTATCCACTCCGTTTTCTATTAGGACTTTTCTCACTTCATCAGCAGCATATCCCTTTGCTATGCCTCCTAATGCTATTTTCATATCCTTTTCCTTTAAAAACACCTTGTTATTTTCTAATAATTCTAATTTATTATAATCAACTAAGGCTTTCTTATTATTTATATCTTTTACAACCGGCAAAACTTCCCTTTCTTTTTCATCAGCTTTTATATCCCATAAGTCTACTAAGGGACCAATGGTTGGCTCATAAGCTCCATTAGATATTTCTGCATATCTTTTGGCTTCTTGTAAGACGTAGTAAGTTTCTTGGCTAACACTAACTGGCTGAATTCCTGCATTTTTATTTATTTGACTTACCTCGCTAGACTCTATTGTTAAGCTCATCTTTTCTTCTATTTCCCTTACCCTAGAAAAGGCCTTATCTAATATCTTCTCATCAGATTTATCAAATATCCTTATTGTCATAACAGTGTCCATTAGAAAATCTGTTTTAGATATGGGGTCTTGGTTTTTGCTTATAAGCTTGCAGCCTGTTAATAATAATATTAAAATTAAAAATACCAGTCCTATTTTATATGTTTTATAATCCATATAATCACTCCATATTATTTCAAAAAGCCCTAACAAATTGTTAGGGCTTTTTGTATTATTTGGCTTTATTAAGTGCTTGTTCTACAAGTTCTAACATAGTAGTTCTTGTATTTGTAGCTCCAGTTATACCGTCTATTTTTAGATCCTTGATTCCGTTATTTGCAATTATCAACTTTTTAACTTCTTTAACAACTTCAAAAGGAACTTCATATTCATAATTTTCAGGTGACTTTATATCTCCTACCTCAACTTCCTCAGATGCCTCTACAGCCACCTCTTCATAATTAAGATCTACTATTTTTCCTTCTTTTATTGTAATTGAAACCTGTGGTAACCAGCCATGGCTAGCTTCTTCAGCTACTGCATCGTAGGACCCGTCTTTATAGGCTGGTGTGTCGTCTTTTGTACATCCTACAAATATTATTGCCATTAATGATAGTATTAATATTGATGTTACAATCTTTTTTGTCATATTTTCCCCCTCTGGGTTTTATATAGTGATTTTACATACTTTAATATTATACCCAATTATCGAAGGAATATCAACAAAAATTTATTTGGTTTCTTTAACTTTTAATATGGGTATATTTGCCACTAAGGCTGAAATAGTAGAGGTATCTTTTTCTCTTTTCATTCTGGTTAATTTAATATCTAATCCTTCTTCATCTATCTCTACATATTCTGATATTACCCTTATTATATCTCCTTTAATCATATCTAAAAATTTAGGTGATATATCTGCTCTATCGTGTACTAATACCAATTTTAATCTTTCTTTTGCAACATTTTTACTTTTTTCTTGTTTTTTACCAAATATCCTAAAAAGATCCAAAATCATACCCCCTTATTTACTAAATAATAACTTTAGAATTTTACTAAACTTTCCTTCCTTATCTTCCTCTAAGTTTAAAAATTCTACCTCTTCTCCTGTTATTCTTCTAGTTATATTTTTAAAAGCCCTACCTGCCATGGATTTTTCTTCATTTACAACGGGTTCACCTTTGTTAGTAGATATGACTATGGCTTCATCATCTGGAACTATTCCCAAAAGATCAATAGCCAATATATCGACTATATCATCCATATTCATCATATCTCCCCTTTTTACCATCTCAGGCCTAATTCTATTAATTAACAATTTTGGATTATGTAGTCCCTTGGATTCAAGTATGCCTATAACCCTATCAGCATCTCTTACAGCTGAGATTTCTGGTGTTGTAACTATTATAGCCATATCTGCACCGGCTATTGAATTTTGAAATCCTTGTTCTATTCCTGCTGGTGAGTCAATTATTATATAATCATATTCCTTTTTTAACTCATTAGTTAGTTCCAACATTTGTTCTGGACTTACTGCTGACTTATCCTTAGTTTGTGCAGCTGGCAGCAGATATAATTTATCATGTCTTTTATCCCTTATTAATGCTTGTTTAAGTCTACAATTTTTCTCTACCACATCCACTATATCGTATACAATTCTATTTTCTAGCCCCATAACCACATCTAGATTTCTAAGGCCTATATCCGCATCTAATACTACAACAGATTTTCCATTTTGTGCTAAGCCTGTCCCAATATTAGCTGAAGTAGTTGTTTTTCCTACACCGCCTTTTCCTGATGTGATTACAATAGCAGTTCCTAGTTTTTTGTTATCCATTTATTTTCCCCCTTTAATTATTTGTTAGGTAAATAAGGCTCAATAATTACTTTACCAGCTTTAATCTTGGCTATCTCTGGAAATTTATAAGATTCAATATTGTCATCAGGGGGTCTCACTATTATATCAGCTATACGAAGTTGTGTAGGGTGCAAGTTGTAAGCAGCTACAATAGCATCTTGATTGCCTCCTATACCAGCATGGGCAACCCCTCTAAGACTACCTAAAACAACAATGTTTCCCTTTGCTTCTATAAGACCTCCAGGATTAACATCCCCTATAATAACTATATTACCAGTATATAGTTCAACTTGACCAGATCTAATTGTCCCATTGATAAATCTGGTCATACCGCAATTTATTCCTTCAAAAGCGCCTTCCATATTCTCTGGTTCTATATCTTCTTCCAAAATAGATAAATCATACTTATACTTTAATATATTTTTTATCTCTAAGATATTTTTAGGAGATATATCCGCCCCTTTAATACCAATTATATTTGTTCCCTTGTAAAAAGACAATGATGTTTCCATCTTTTTATTTATTTCTTCCTTAATGGCTTCTAGATCATCACCTTGAATATTTACAAAGATGCCTTCATTTACACCCTTAAAAGCTACTAGTTCTTCTTTCACCTAGATATTACCCCCAAATAATTATTCTGTCCTTATACCATTATTCTACTAATCCAGAGCTAAAAGGTAATTGTCCCTTGGTTTCTACTGCATTTAATTTAAGATATTCAGCCATTATATCCCTTACCATAGGACCCGCATACCCTCCACTACCACCCTGAAATATGACTGCTGCTACAGCTATTTCTGGTTCATCATAAGGTGCAAATCCTACAAACCATGCAAAATCGTCATAAGTCTCTCCTGTTACAGGATTTATGCCATCTTTTTCTGCAGTACCTGTTTTGACCCCTACATCAACAGGAAATCCGTCAAATATTCTTCTAGCACTACCTTGAGTAGTTACGTCCAACATACCTTTTTTTATATGATTTAAATTTTCATAATCATTCAATTCTATTCTTTCTGGTTCTTCTATATTTCTATATACTATTTGAGAATTGTTATAATTTTTCACATTGTCTACCAAGGATACCTTATGTTTATAACCACCGTTTGAAATAGTAGATATATAGTTAGCCATTTGAATAGGTGTATATGAGTTTTGCCCTTGACCTATGGTAACAAGAAGGGTATCAGATATTCTCCACCCTGCATAATTTAGGTAAGTATATTTTATTCTATCTGCTATACCTTCATTTGCACCTGGCAAATTTCTTTCTGCCGCTATTCCCATAGCATATAATCTTTTAACTACTTCTCCCCTAGTTAAAGGGGTTTCATATTCGGTCCATGATATAATTTCTTTTATTATACCTTCAATCTCTTTCTCTGATAATATTTGATCCTCCATAATACAATGTTCTATATTGTTTCTAAGAAAATTTTTCAAACTATTCTTAGTCTGAATTATTTTCCTTTGCGGATCTGGCACACCACCTGATATCTCCCTTGGAATATTTATCTCTATTCCAGTTCTATCATTTAATCCTAATTGTTTTGATAGGTCTGCTATATCCTCAATTTCAACTTTAACTCCTAACTTTTCCTTAGTTTTCTGATTTTCTCCTAAGGCTAAAGAGTAAAAGTAATAGTTACAAGAATCCCTTAGGGCTTCATATACATTTACTCGACCATGGCTACGCCTACTTTGATTCCAAAGCCAACACCTAAAGGGCTCTGTCCCTATATCAACTTGCCCCATATCCCTTATGGTCTTTGTAGGACTTAATCCTTTGTCCAGAGCTGCTAAAGCTGTAACCATCTTAAAGGTAGAGCCCGGCTGCACTGATGTTTGGGTTGCAACATTGTATAGGGGTCTTGGTGCCAAAGGATCCTTTTCATTTTCTGGAAATAAACTTAGCCAATCAGCACTAGATATCCCAGTTGAAAAAAGATTAGGGTCATAAGAAGGATAACTAACTGATGCTAATGTTTGACCTGTTTTTACATCTATAGCTACTACAGCACCAGAACTTGCATTCTTATAGGGCCTATTCTTTTTTTTGTTTATATCAAACTTATAATCTCCCCAAGGGCTGTTATAAGTACCACCAACACTTATTTTATCTAAGGTCTCCTTAAGTACTTCTTCAGCTACTTGTTGCAAATTTTTATCTAAAGTTAAGTATACATTATTTCCTGGAATAGGTTTCTTTTCATCTAGCACACTAGTCGTATTTCCCAGTACATCTACTTCTACATTTTTAACTCCATTTACCCCTCTTAAAAGATCTTCAAAACTTTCTTCTATTCCTGTTTTTCCTATTATATCATTTGGTGAGTATTTTTTTTCTCCTACATATTTTTCAATTTCACTTGTTTGACTTATCTTCCCTAAATAGCCTAATATATGAGCTGCAGTCTCACCCTCCGGATAATATCTAACAGGCTCTACAGAAATATTTATTCCTGGATATTCTACTAAGCCCTCTTCTATTCTCGCAACTGTTGAGTTCTTTATTCCGTAAGCTATATTTATAGGCTGGTAAGCCATATGGCCTTGTTTGCTAAGTTTTTCATACAAATTTAACATGCCCCGTACCTCATAAGGACTTAATGATTTGTCTATCTCATAAACTTCCTTTAAAATTTCAAATGCTTGCTCTGGATCACTGTCCTCTTCTATTCCATATTGATCATACCATCTATTTTTATTGTTTATAAAAACGTACTCAAAGTCTTTTGCAACAGATATTCTAGGGTTTATCCCATCATTTAGTAACTGGTCCTGGGCTAAGATTTTTATTTCATCCTTAGTTAAAAAATCCTCCATAGAATCACTAATTTTCCCATAATGGACTAAAAGTTCTAAAGGGGTCTCTTCTATGTTTTCTTTTCCTGTATATTTATATAAGACACTATCTTTATCCTCACTTAATTCAAATGTTATAGGGATTTCTTGCTTTTCAGATATTATTTCTAACAAAATCTCTCCTGGTATAAGAATATCTTCTTTACCCTTGTCATCCTCTCTAACAATGACCCTCCCTAAAAGTTTTTCTATAGAAAAGTCCATAACAATATTTATAAAATCTTCCTTAGCAGTAGATTCTTGTGTTATATTATTATGATTAGCTATTAAATTCCTTTTCATTGCTCTATAATCTTCATCAAAGGATAATGTATATTTTTCTAATACAATATTGCTAGCTAAAGCATTTTCTTCTAATTTTTCAAATATTAATTTTCTAGATATTGGATGATCTAATATCTTTCTGATTATTATTTTATCATTGTTTATCAATTTAACTAATCCATCTAAAGGCTCAGATTCACTTGATATATTATACTTATTTTTCCACATAATCTCTTCTTCAGGAGAAGAGTATGTAATTTTTAACTCTTTATTATTTATTTCAGTTAAAATAGGTACTTCAATTTCCTTGTCCATCAAGGCGTTAATTCCTCTTTCTGCAGTTGCAAAATTATAATGTTCATTATAGTCATTGTGAATATAGTAAGTGGAAAGTATCTCCTTTAACATGTTATTTTCAAGTATTATGTCTATAACTTTGTCACTAGGTTTTAAGCCTTCATTTATGTAATCATCTTCATTTTTATATTGAAATGTGTTTAACTCTAGGGGGAAATCCTCTATGTAGCTTACTCCATCCTCCTCTAAGAGTCTTATAAGAGATAATAGTATATGATTTTTCTTTACTTTATCCTTAATATTTAACTCGTCTTTTGATATCTGAACCGTAAAGCTTGATTTATTTCCAGCAAGTAGCCTACCATACCTATCCCTTATTTCTCCCCTAGGTGCAGTAATGCTAATTGATTTAAGCCTTTTATTATCTGAAATATCCCTATAACGATCTCCTTCCACTACTGTTAAAGTTGCAAGTCTAAGTGACAATACTCCCATAAGAATTAAAAGAATAAAGGATAGTATATTATATCTATTAAATACTTTTTTAAAAAATTTCACATTATTTCACCTCTATTTTCTGTTAAATATTGTTGTAGGGGATGTAAAGGCTTTAGAAAACATTTGATAAACTGGAATAGACAAAATAGATGTATAAATTATTTCCGTTAATAGTGTTTTTCTAGCAAAGGATAAGAATGGAATATCTTGTGAAAGAAAATATGTAAAAACATAAAATGTAAAATTATAATAAATTATTCCTAATATTGAAAATAAAATAGGTATAAATGCATTATCCCTCATTAGTCTGTTTTCAATTGACCCTAAAAAATATCCTAAAAAGAAATATATAAAGGCATTAATCCCAATTATAGGGCTAAATATTACATCTTGTAATAAGCCTATAAGCATGCCAAAAATTCCACCATAATATTTTCCTTTAAACAAAGAAATACAAATAATTAATATAATTGAAGTATTTGGAACTACTCCAAATATACTAATGTATGGTAGAATTGAACTTTGTAGAAAAAAGTTAGATAAAGTCAGTAAAATTAATATAAAAATTATCATATACCTTCCCCATTCTCCCCAGAAATTACATAAACCTTGTATAATTTCTTAAAATCAATAGCAGGTTTTACCAATATTCTTTTCATTAAATCCTCATCATCACTAATAATTGCCTCTACTTCCCCTATATAAATATTTTCAACATAGCTTCCACCAAGACCTGAAGTAATTAGCTTGTCTCCTTTTATTAAATCAGCTTTATTATCATAGAGATAGCCTGATATTTCACCATTTAAGCTACCAGTCATATTCAAACTACCAGCCATAACTCCTCCGTCTTGAGTCCTTATTACTTTAAATGATATTTTACTTAGACTATCTATTACAGTAACTATCTTTGCCCAATTATCTCCTACATCTATAACTCTTCCTACCATTCCCTCTATTATTATATTTCCATCAATTTCTATGCCCTGTATGACTGTATCACCTTTTGTTATTCCATCATTTGTACCTTTATCAATAGTAAATCTATCAAACCAGTTCCCCGGTTCTTTTCCTACCACTTTTGCTCCAATTAAATTAAATTCTGTATTCTCCAAAAGTTTAAATTCATTTTTTAAATAGTCTGTTTTCCCTATTATGTTTTCATACTTCCTATTTTCTTCTTCTAATAGTATTAATTTTTCTTTTAATTCTTGATTTTCCTCTTTTAGCTTTCCAATATCCTTAAATCCATCAATAAAATCATAAACATTTTTTGATACAGAGTTTATTCCTTTATTTATAGGGGTTACAATATTACCAGCTAGGATTTCTACCTTAGTTAAAGATAATCTTTCTGCGCTAGTAAAACCTATTATAACAATTAGAATGATAGCAACTGCTGTTACCATCATTCTTTCTCTATTTCTTTTGAAAAAAGACATATTATCACCACTTAATTTCTTCTTTTATTTTTAACTGAAGCCCTTTTCAATATATCTATACTATTTAATGCTTCTCCTGTCCCCTTTGCAACACAATCCAATGGATTTTCTGCAATATGGACTGGCATACCGGTTTCTTCTTTTATCAATTCATCCAAGCTATCTAACATAGCCCCTCCACCTGTTAACATAATTCCTTGCTCCATAACATCTGAAGCCAATTCAGGAGGTGTTTTTTCTAAAGTTGATTTTATTGCATCCATTATATTGTATATAGGTTCCCTCATTGCACTATATATTTCTTTTGAATTGATTTGTAAAGTTTTTGGAAGACCCGTTATTAGGTCTCTACCTCTAATATCCATATTTGAATCTTCACTATTTCTATTTGCTGTACCTATTGTTATCTTTATGTTTTCAGCAGTTCTTTCACCTATCATTAAACTATATTCTTTTTTAATATAGCTTACAATAGACACATCTAATTCATCTCCACCAACCCTAATAGATTTTGATGTAACTATTCCTCCTAAAGAGATAATAGCAACTTCTGTGGTTCCACCACCTATATCTACTATCATGCTTCCAGTTGCATCATGTACAGGAAGGCCAGCCCCAATAGCTGATGCCATAGGTTCTTCTATTAAAAATGCATCTCGTGCACCAGCATGAATCGCTGCCTCTTCCACTGCCCTCTTTTCAACTTCAGTGACTCCAGAAGGTACACATACTACAACCCTTGGTTGAAAAAATGTCCTTCTTTTTGTTGCTTTTTTAATAAAATATTTTAACATACTTTTAGTTACGTCAAAATCAGCTATTACCCCATCTCTCAGCGGTCGTATAGCCACAATATTTCCCGGAGTTCTACCTATCATTTTTTTAGCTTCTTCCCCCACAGCTAACACCTGGTTTGTATCTCTTTGAATGGCTACAACTGAAGGCTCCCTTGCTACAATGCCTTTTCCTTTTATATAAACTAAGGTATTTGCCGTCCCTAAGTCAATACCCATATCCTTTACAAATGCACTAAATATACCCATGTCATTTTCTCCTTCCTAGTCTATCCTATATTAATTTTCTCTCTTTAAAACTTATATATTTATTATCTCCAATAACTATATGATCTAATACCTTTATTCCAATTAAGTTTCCTACTTCTATTAAACGATTTGTTATATTAATATCTTCGTTACTTGGCGTAGGATCACCACTTGGGTGATTATGTATTAAAATAATTGAATTAGCATTTCTCTTAATAGCGATTTTAAAAACATCCCTAGGATGAACTATAGATGCATTTAAAGTTCCTACTGATATCTCTTCTGTAACTATTATTTGATTTTTTGTATCTAATAACACAACTCTAAAATGCTCTTTTTGTAAATATCGCATTTCATCCATAAAAAGATCAGCAATAGTATTTGGCTGGTTTATTTTAACCTTAGCTAAAGCATTAAAAAAATTTATTCTTTTTCCAAGTTCAATGGCTGCCAATATTTGTGCTGCTTTACATTCTCCTATACCTTTTGTTTCCATTAATTCCTGTAATGTTGTATCCCTAAGATAAACTAGTCCTCTGTTATCTTTGCTTAGTACCTTTTTACCCAGTTCAACAGCTGATTCTGTTCTGCTTCCAGTTCTAATTATTATAGCTATTAATTCTTCGTTAGAAAGGGTTTCTGCCCCCTGACTATAGAGTTTTTCCCTAGGCCTTTCAGTAAGGGGAAGATCTTTAATTGTATAATTCTTTGATATTTCCATATTAGTTTCCATTTGAGCACCTACTTATTTATAGTATTTTTATATTAAAAAACGTATTTAATAAGTAATCAAGTTTCGCTAAAGGCAGTCCTACTACATTAGAATAGCAGCCCTTTATACCCTTAACTAAAACTTGACCATAACCCTGTATCCCATATGCTCCAGCCTTATCCATAGGTTCTTTTGTGCTTATATAGCTTTTGATTTTATCATCTGATATATTTCTGAACTCTACTATAGTACTTTCAAAGTCTATTATTTTTAAATTTGTATTTGCCCTTATTATACTAAGACCAGTAATTACCTTATGATCTTTACCACTTAAAGCATTTAACATCTGAAATGCATCCTTGTCATCTATGGGCTTATTTAGGATCTTATCTTCTAAAATTACTATAGTATCAGCAGATATTATAATCCCATTATTTACATGTCTTTCAACCCATAAGGCTTTTTGTAAAGCAAGGGACATTGCAATTTGCTCTGGTGTATCACCTTCCCCATACGTTTCAACTATATTAGCAGGAAAGACCTGTAAATTCAAATTATATTTACTTAAAAGCTCCCTTCTCCTTGGAGAAGAGGAAGCTAGTATTATCTTTTCCATGATTTTCTCCTTATCTGCTTTCCAAAGTATGAAAGTTTTTCTTTAAATTTATAGATATATATTTAGATGATATTCCTACAAAATAGCCAGTAAACAAACTCATTAAGAGCAATATTGGTAAATAAAAAAAGATTTTTATATTACTCATCATAAGGCTTGCTATGGCTATTTGGGCTGTATTATGTGCAACTGCTCCTAATATACTTACTCCAATCAAAGAAAATATATTTGAAAAATACCTATAGGCTATAAACATAACTAGAGTTGATAATATAGCACCTGAAATACTATATATAAAACTAGATATACTTCCAGTAACTAACATAAGAACTATGCTTTTTAAAACACTTACTGTTAGTGCATCTTTAAACCCAAAAATAACTAGGCAAACTAATATTACAATATTAGACAATCCTAATCTTGCACCTGGAACTGGTATTGGCAGGGGCATAGAAGATTCTATAAGTGATACTGCCAATCCAATTGATACTAATAATGACAAAAATATCATTTTATTTAATTTTTTCATGGCTGCCTCTCATTCTAGTGACTAATATAATCTATTGCATCTGTTTGTTTTAATCCTTTTATTTCAATAACTAACCTATTTGGTAAACATACAATTAATTCAGTTGGTTGAGAAATATATCCTTGTTTTACATCTAATTCATCTGGACAATCTGCTTCTATTACTCTGACCATCTCATCTCCAATTTCAATTAAATTATAACCAAATTTTGTTTCTATAGGGATAGTCTTTCCTATTATGGATTTATCAAATATCACTCTTTTAATTTCTTCCCCATTGACCTGAATACTTACATATTTTTCACTATATCCTGTGATATTATTTCTAATAAAACCCAATGAAACCAGACTAATTATTACAATCATTATAATTAAAACTTTATCACCTTTTGTCATGTAATCATTCCTCTACAATATATCACAATTATACATATAAGTTTACCATTAATATTTTTTATTTACAAGTTACAATTTAATGAATTTAAAAAAGGAAATATATATTATTCCTTTCTAATATATATTTCCTCTGATATATTTATGATACTTGCTTTTCTTGATTTTCTTTATTGGAGAATATGGCTTTTGTTGGACATTTAGAAGCACAAATTCCGCAATTTATACATACTTGGTAGTTTATCTTTGCTAGATTGTTTTCAAAAGTAAATGCATCTACTGGACAGTTTTTAACACATATTTGGCATCCTATACAACCTATTGTACAGTTGCTTCTTACTTCTTTACCTTTGTCCACGCTTTTACATTTAACTACATATTGATTGTCGTATGGTACTAATTCAATAATGGATTTAGGACATACATCTATACATTTCATACAGGCAGTACATTTATCTTTATCAATTACTGCTATTCCATTTTCCATATATATAGCATCAAAGGGACATACATCCATACAAGTTCCACATCCTAAACATCCATAAGTACAAGCCTTACTCCCACCTTGTAAGATATTTTCCGCCCTACAATCTTTTATACCATCATATATATATTTATCCTTAGCCTTATCACAGTCCCCTTGGCAAAGAACAGTAGCCACATTTCTCTCCATATTAGCTGCATTTACTCCTATAATACTTGCCAAACTTTCTGCTACAACTTGGCCACCTACACTACATGCAGTTACAGGAGCTTTTCCTTCTACTATAGCATTAGCCAATCCATCACATCCAGGGTAACCACAGGCTCCACAGTTAGCCCCAGGTAGTGCATTTCTTACTTCGTCTACCTTAGGATCTATTTTTACAGCAAATACTTGAGATGCTATGGATAAAAGTACTGCAAAAATAAATCCTAATCCTCCCAATACTAGCATTGAATTTAATATTTCTTTCATAATCTAACCTCCTATACAAGTCCACTAAAACCTAAAAAGGCTATGGACATTAATCCTGCAGTAACTAAAGCTATTGGAAAGCCCTTTAAAGCTTCTGGTACATCTATTATTTCAAGTTTTTCTCTTACGCTTGATATAAGTA